>NZ_PPXX01000057.1 GCF_021655075.1 Clostridium sp. Cult2 | reverse complement strand
ATTTTTGGTATCCATCATTAATCCTATCATCACTAAGAATAGCACAAATATTAATATTAGGAAAGTCCATAATGATAAATTTGATTCACAAAAAGTTGCCCTGCTCGGGTTGAAACCAAATTTAAAGGTTTCACTCATTCCATCAGATCTTGTTCTTGATTTAAGGAACCTTTCAAGGGAGTACTATGATCTAATGGATAATCGGTCTACTTATGTTAATAAGCTTCAAGGTGAACTACGAATGGTATTTCCACAGTATTTAAAGATTTTCTCTAAAATTACTGTAAATACCGCTTTAACCTTGTTGGAGAAATATACTTCCCCAGATGCATTTCTAAATGCTTCAAAAGATGAAATAATTGCCTCTATACGCTCTACTGCTCGTTTTGGCATTGCTTATGCTGAAAAGAAGTATAATGCAATTATTAAAGCTGCAAATAATGCAAAGGCTTTTGGTTATTCTGTAAACAGTAATTTTAAGCGTATTCTTCTATATATCCGATTTATCAGACAATATGATGAGGAAATCTCAGCTATACTTTCTGATATGCATGAATTAGTAGATTCCAACGAAGATACAGACTTTGTAAAACAAATACATCTTCTTGAATCTTTTAAAGGTGCAGGATTCCTTTCAGCCGTAAGCCTAATGTGTGAAATCGGAGATTTTTCAGCATTTCGATCCCCTAAACAACTCTTTGCTTACTTTGGCCTAGATCCTGCAGTAAACCAATCAGGTAACTTTGAGGGTACTAAAATATCTATGTCCAAACGTGGTTCTCGTATTGCTAGAAGGGTTATCCATACTATGTCCTTAATTAGTATTAGTAGAAATAAGGACGGTTCAGCTAAAAACCCAGTGCTACGTGATTACTATTTAAAGAAATGCCAGTCAAAACCTAAAATGGTTGCCCTTGGTGCCATTATGCATAAGGTTTGCAATATTGTATTTGCAATACTTCGTGATGAAAAAGAATTTAAAATCATCACACCAGAAGAACACCAAACGAATTACTTAAAAGCGAAATGCGACATCGCTGCATAGTGTAATTCCATTTAAATTTCTTTTTTTGATAACCCTTTAAAAGGCTTATTAAAGTTACCCTTTTTTAATCCAACTGGTTATCAAATATTTTTTAATTACTTATTGACAATTCTTAGCTGGACTATTAAATAATAATACATTTAGGAACTAACGTTCTTAAATGTATTATAAAATATACAGATTGTTTAGGCAAGTATGAGAATTATTAAATTTAAAAAAGGCAGAGAAGGATCTTCTCTACCTTGGTGGAATTTTAATATGCTTTAATAGAAAAGTGGACAAACTACCTGTCCCCTTGTCCAGAAAAGTGGACAAACTACCTGTCCCCTTGTCCATTCTTTTTAATTGCCCTTGTGGCATAAAATGTTGGAACATTGAATTCATGAAGTCTACCTACGCCATTTGTATCCTCATATAAATCGGTAAGTATGAAGCCTGCTTTTAACTGTCCACCAATTTGTTCTTCAATGGTATGGGAAAACTGAATTCCCCAATCATTTTTTATTGACATCTCATATAGTTGTCTATCCTTTAGAGGGTTAAATGGCAGTTTATATGTTACCGTTGTTTCATCATCATTGAAAATATAATTAATTCCATTATCTAATCCTGCCAATAGAATCCCTCCTTTCCTTAACACTCTATAACATTCCTTCTTCAATCCATTTGTCAATAGTTTTAGAATTTATTTCTGTATATTTTTTCTTCATAATAAATCTCTCCTTAATCAGTTAATACAATTTATTTGTTGTCTTTCTTTAAGATAATTAAATCTCCATCACATTCGGGAATATACAATTATTATCATAATCAAGTCCATGTTGATTGCCAAAATAGTCATGGAAGCCTAAATGAGAAAAACCATCTCCCCAATTTTTATTTTCTTCATAATTAATTATCTTTTCTACTTTACACATAATTATCCCCCTAAATTTATTAACCTATATCTGCATTTTATTCATATCTATAGCTCTTATATTTGCCACATCTCTGAATTAGTCCCTTAAGCCAAACTCCTTTACATCAATATTTTGTTTACTGGTAGCTTATTTTTGACACTAAACCAACCTCATTCCTTCTATTTCCATACTCAATCTATTAAAAAATTCATTCATAAAGTTTAATCTATCAATACTAATTTCCTTTGCTTTTTTCGTATATAACTTCTCTGAT
>NZ_PPXX01000056.1 GCF_021655075.1 Clostridium sp. Cult2 | reverse complement strand
TAATTTTTATTATACAAAAAAGAACTCTTTGAAAGAGTTCCTTAAATTAGTGTTTTGTATTTATTTTGGGACAGTGAGAACCGTCCCCGTTGTCCCATAAGATTCAGGCTTTTTGTTGAAGAAAAACACTCCAACGCCACCTATTCCTAAATGGGAGCCTAGCACACTGCCTATTTTCTCTATTAATATATTACTATTTTCTCCTATTTTTTCAATTATCATATCCTTTATCTCCAAAGCAGTTTTTAAATCATCAGCATGGGTTATACCTATAATTTGGTTGGGAAATTCTTTAGCCCTTTGATAAACTATATCTACTAATGTGTTTAATGCTCTTTTTCTACCTCTTATTTTTTTAATTACTATCATTTTGCCTTCTTGAACATCTAAAATTGGTTTAATATTTAAAGCTTTTCCTATTATTGCTCCACTTTTACTAATCCTTCCGCCTTTTAAAAGCCAGCTTAAATCATCAATAGTAAATACATGTTCTATATGCTGTATTTGTTCTTTTGAAGCTTTAACTATATCTTCAAATTTATTGCCTAACTCTGCTAATATAGCTCCTTGTAAAGCTATCAAGCCAGAAGCAAAGGAACCAGATTTTGTATCTATTATCTCCATTTTAACATTTGGAAACTCTTCTCTAAGCCTTTGAATAATTAGATATGATTTTTCATATGTGCTAGATAATTTTGAAGAAAAAGAATAATAGATAAAATCTATGCCTTTAGAAGCATATTTTTTAAATAAATCATAGGTTTTCTTAGGATTTGGTAGTGAAGTTATAGGACATATACCTCTTCTCATTGCATCATATACTTCTTCAACTGTAATAGTAACTTTATCTAAGTATTCCTTATCATCTATATATACTCTAAGAGGTAAAATATCTATATCATATTCTTCAATTATACTGTCAGGTAAATCAGATGTGCTATCCATAATAATTTTTGTCATAATGATCTATCTCCTTACCAATATTATTTAACTATTGACAATTTCTTGTAATGTCGTTTTACATCTATAATTGTCATATTATACTGAATATTATAACATACCTTTGACAATAATTTTACATTTAATTTGGATTTATTTCCCTATTATGCACTTAGATATTGTTTCGTTTAAAATAATAAGGTATGGAATTTGATATGTACTAGTAAATTTATATGTCATTCTTTACATAATCTTAATGCTTATTTCCTTCCCTTGCTCATAACCTTTTAATTCCTTGACAACTCCTAATACAGTATTAAACAGAATATTTTGTACAAATGGAACCATGTCTACTTCTTTTCCATCAATTTGAAGTTTAACTTTTGATCTATTTAATATACAATCTTCTCTTTTAGCTTTACCTTTTAATATCATAGCACCTAATTGTCTACAATTATAACCACATCCATTACAGCATTCTTCAGGAAAGTCTGGTAATTTATCATAAACTTTTTCTTCAATTAAATCCACCAATCTTTCTACATTGTCCATGGTATTAATAACAGGGATGCCTTTAAATTCATCTATTGTATTAGACATCCTACCTGATATGGCAAATACCAAATCATCCAATCTTTCCAATACCTCCTTTTCATCATGGGCAGCTATTATTTTTGGTGCGTTAGAATCCGTAACCCCTTCTAATACAACAAAATCATGGCTATAAAGCTTTAAAACCTCATCTATGCTAAGCTTTTCTTGAAAAAGTATATCTGTTTCATAATAGCCTCTGGCAGTTACCAACTGGGAACCAGCCTTTTTATGTCTATATGTGTTTGTTCCTTCAGTATCAATAGCAAACTTTTCAAAATGTATTTCTTTCACTGAGCCTACAGAATACTTTCTCTTTCTCAATTCCTTAATAATATTCTCTATGGTTGTAGTCTTGCCTGATTGTGTAATTCCAACTACTGAAAAAACTCTCATCTATTTCCCTCCAGTTATCTAAAAATATTAAAAGCAATATAGCAAATAGTAAAAATAATACTTATAAAAATTATAAAATAATCCCATTTGGACATTTTTAAAACTAAATAGCTTGTACGACTATCATAAGCCCTAAATCCCCTCATCTCAATTGTTGTTGAAAGTTTTTCTGCTTTCAATATAGTTCCTACTAATATAGGGTTAAATATATAGGAATATATGCTAATTCTTTTCTTAATTGGAATATTATTTATTTCAATCCCCCTAAGTTGAATAGCAGTCAGTGAATCTTTAATCTCCTCAGTCAATATGGGTAAAAACCTAATACCAATAGCTACCATAAAAGCTATATCATAAGGTAATCCCCATTGGACAAAGCCTTGGATTATTTCCCTGGAATTGGAAGTGGTAATAATTGTAGCTGAAAATATTATTATCATCATTCGCAATATGAATTGTAAACCCTTTTCCAAACCACTGGTACTCAAAACTATAAAGTTTCCAATGGAAAAAAGAGCTTTTCCCTCTGAAGAAAATATACTCTGGATTATTGCAATAACTATTATTAAATACACAAGTCTCTGTATCTTTTTTAGGCTTCTTTTTAAATCTACATTAAAAGATTTAGCAATGAAAATAGTTAATACTAATATTACAGCAAGAGAAAGGATATCTTTAATTATTATCCCTAAAGTGGAGATACACAGTACAATAATCAGTTTAGTCCTTGGGTCTAATTTATATCCTTTGGTCATGGATAATTTCACCTCTATGAATCTTTATCACTCGATGGGAAAGTTCTTCTACAAAGAAATGGTCATGACTTATAATAGTCATACCAATACCTTTTTCTATTAATTCCTTTAATAATTCAATTAATATCTTTTTCCTTTCCACATCAAGTCCAGTAGTAGGTTCATCTAGTATTAAATACTCTGGATTATTAACCAATATTGTTGCAATAGCAAGCCTTTGCTTTTCTCCTTGACTTAGGAGTAAGGGTGAAGATTTTCTTACATCTTCTAATTGTAATAATTTTAATAGTCCTTCCACTCTCTCCATTAAATAGGCTTCACTAAATCCCTTAAACCTTAGTACAAACCCTAATTCCTCTTCTACAGTATTACAAAAAAAATGCTTTTCCGGATTTTGAAACAAATAGCCTATTTTACTACCTATTTGGGCTAAGGTCCTTTCAGAAATATCTTCATTTGAAATATAGACTTGTCCATTTATAGGCTTTAAAATTCCCATCATCAGTTTTCCTAAAGTAGTCTTACCGCTTCCATTTGGTCCTAATATGGTTGTAACTTCATCTTTCCTGATTATTAAGCTTAGATTATTAATTATTGGCTTTCCCTTTTTATATCCAAAATATACATTCCTTAATTCTATGAAGTTCAACCTATTCACCAGCCTTTAAATTCTTTTAAATTACCCTTCTTTAGTTCCAACACCCTGTCCGCTAAACTTAAATTATTAAAATCATGTTCAACCAATACTATGGTTCTTCCTTCTTTTTTTAAATTTAATATTACGTCCTTTATTTTCTTCTTCCCCTCATCATCTATTTGGGATAAAACTTCATCCAATAGTAAAATATCTGATTCCATAGCTAAAATTGCAGCAATGGCTATTAATTGTTTTTGCCCCCCTGATAAATTGTTGGGGTTTTCATACCTATAGTCTTCCATGTTAACTATTTTGAGTACTCTTTTTATTCGTTCTCCTATCTCTTCCCTATCTACCATTAGATTCTCTGGACCAAAAGCTATCTCATCTTCAACAGTAGGAGAAAAGAGCTGAGTATCTGGATCTTGGAATACTATTCCAACTCTTTTAGTAATATCCGCTATCTTTAAATTCTTAATATCCTTTCCCCATAGTTTAACTTCACCATTAATTTCACCTTTACGGATATGAGGTATTATTCCGCACATAATATTTAATAATGTACTTTTACCACTTCCACTTAAACCTACTAAAGCTAGAATCTCTCCTTTAAATAATGTTAAATCCACTCCCTTTAATATATAATCAGAGTTAGTATTATATTTAAAATATAGATTATGTATTTCTATAGGATTTATCATTTTAGTTCCATCTCCACAACAAATTTACACCATCTTTGACTAAATTCATCTTCTCTAATAATTATTTGATAAGGACCGCTACCTCCTTCTTCTTTACTCCTTAAAAGCTTTCCATTTAGCTTATATGCTAAATATACATTATCTTCATCCATTACATCCTGAATACTTATAGCTACGGTGTATCCATCTATTCCCCTTATTATTACCTGTTTTTTATCTTCAATAGTAATTCCAGCTTCTTCAATTATGTTCACTAAGGGTATACCAGTATATTTATGTTCTTTTGGATCACTATCACTGGTATCTAAAACAGCATTAAATTCTTCTTCTCCCAGTTGGCCTATTTCTTCAAAGGTTAGTTTAGCTTCTAAACCATCACCTTTTATTATTATTTCTGCATTTTCATGTGCTTCCCTATTATCCTTTGCTATATCCCTATTCATAAAGGCAAAAACCCCCATAATAATAATTAGAATAAATATTATTATTCCTATAGTTTTATTACTCAAATTGATTCCCCCCATCCATAATTATATAGGGAACCACCATATCCTCGTATCTAAATTCTCCATGGTCTCCTCCATACTCTGTAGAATGCATACCATGGTCAGCAGTTATTATAATTTTACCCTTCCATTTGGATGCGATTTCTTCAACATAGGCATCCACTCTTTTAATAAATTCCATGGTTTCTAAGGACAAATCTCCATAGGTATGCCCTGAATCATCTATTCCATGGAAATGTGTAAACACTAAATTATAATCTTTTCCCATTGCTTCCATAGTAGATTTATATACTTCATCATCAGTAAATCCATCTCCATTATTATCTAGATTTAACACTGGTTCAATTTCTGTCTTTAATATTCCTATATTCCCTTCAATGTATAAAGCTTTTTTATCTAAATCTTCAACAACTTTGAAAATAGAATCTGTTTCTAATTCTCTCTGTTTTCTAGAATGTACTCCATTTTCTGCAGGAGATTTGCCAGTTATTATAGCAGCTAATCCTGCATTGGTTACAGGTTTATATACTGATAAAGCTTTGTTAATTTTAGGCTGTTTCCCTAAAAAAGGTAAAAAACCATTTTCAAATGCATATTGATACTGATGATAACCAAATCCATCTAATAAAATAAATAATACATCTTCTCCTTCTTCTAAAAAACTTAACATGTCATAATAGGAGTTCATTATACTATTCATAGGAGGATTAACAATAACCCCAATTGCTTCTTTAACAATTATTTGTCCATCCTTATTTATATAATCTATTGAACTTTCATTTGATTCGAAACATCCATATTCTTCAATAGGTTTAATTTCACCCAAGGCTCCCATGACTATAGCATTTTTTATTTTTTCTTCAAGTATATCTTCTAATGTAAATACCTTTCTTTTGTTAAATACTGGGATATTTTTAATATTATTTTCACTATCAATTATATTCATTCCAATATCCTTTCTATCAAAAGAAGAATCGTGGTTTACATCATTAGAAGTGGATTTTGGACATGCTGATGCACTCAATATTATTACAACAAGTATAATAAATGTTATAATATGTTTATTATCCATTATATCATCCCCTATTAATTAAATTTTCCAATACATCATTCTTCTTTAATTTGTTAAGGATTGTATAAGCTATCAAACCACCTATTCCTCCTGATAAGCTAGCTACTGCTAAAGTCAATATTAAGGGTACTAAAGGTAACCTGAAGAAAACCACATTAACTAAAAAAGTTCCACTAATATTGGCTAATATTCCACATATAAATAAATGGCCCCTTTGAAACTTTTTTGGTCTAACTATAAAAATGTATAAATCTACTACTAGTCCAGGAAGTATATATGTAATAAAACTTACAATTCCATGGGTACCATAAATACCCAAACTGACTACCATTATTGCTTGTACTATGGATATTAAAGTAGCAACCCCTACTCTTCCTATCAAGCCAACTCCTAAAACAATCCACATCATATACAATCCACCTGCAACTGCCCCTCCAGGAATATAGAGGGGCCCAGTTATAATATGGGCAAGAGGTACAATGACAGGTTTCGTTGCTATCCCTAAAGTTGCCATAAGAGCAATAACGATTATTTCAAATACAGAAAATCTACCAACTAATTTCTTAAGCATATTATTGCCTCCAATTGATTGATAGCTTAATATCAATATAATATATATATTTGCTAATCTAAAATAATCTCATATACATGTTTAATCCAACGTTGGCTGAATGGGTCCTGTCTTATTACCAATTGAAAAGGACCATTCCCCCCTTGCTTCTTTGATTTCAACGGTTCTCCATCTCTTTCGAAAGTTAAATAAACATTATTTGGTTCTTTTATCTCCTCTATGCTTAAAATTATTCTATATCCATCTGTGGCATTAAAAGTTATTTTTTCATTATTGGATATATCTATATTCAATGAAGAGAAAAATTTGGATATTTCAACACCTTTATATTCCGTTTCAACAGGTTTTTTGCCGCTACTCCTTACTACAGCAGGAAAACTTACGGAATCAGGATGGTTATATATAAAATCCCTTTCAACAATTTGTTGATTTTCTCCTTGTATGATTTTTATAGATATATCTTCTTTAGTAGAAAAACTTAATATGAGTATAATTCCAATTACAACTATTATTGGTATAATCCTTTTAATATTCATAGTAACCTCCTTATTCACTTTCTAAGGCCTGGCTAATTCCACTTTTAACTGCATTTAAAAATCCCCTACTCGTTGTTGTAGCACCACTAATTACATCTACATTAAAATTTTGAGTTTCAACTATCTCCTTAGAAATAGTTTTGAATACCTCTTCATAATACCCTGTGGTTTCTCTATGGTTTACAATATTAATCTTTCCGATTCTATTATCCTTAACCATTAATTTTACCTCCATTGGGCCGCCAAAACCAATACCTGTTCCAATATAGACTCCATCCTTTAGACTACCTATTTCAGCCATTGATTGAAAACTAGGATTTGGATTAGTCAATGGAAGAAAGGAATAAATGCTGACCAATAGAATAATACCAAGGATTATATACCTTTTATTTTCTATATTAAATTTTGTAAGTTTTAATGAATAACCCTCTGTCCCTTTTATACAAGTGGTTTCTATACATTCCAAACATCTAATACATTCAGGAGAAATTTCCATTCCAATTGGTCTTTCTATATGGGCAGGACAGTTCTTTAAACAATAAGTGCACCCATTACATTCTTCATTCCTATTAATCCTCATTGGCCCAATGGCTGACAGAAGGCTTTGATAAGCTCCAAGGGGACATAAAATTCTACAAAAAACTCTTCTAATAAATAGTGAGGACACCATTATAAATAGTAATACTAAAAAACCTAAATTAAGATTTAGACCTAGAAAAAAATTTAAATAAGCTAACCAAGGAGAATAGGGAGAAATAAGATTCCCTAGCCCTAAAATACTCAATATCAAAACCATCAATAATACAAAGTATTTCAATATTTCAGGACTAAAACCTTTCCCCTTTGGAAGCTTTCTTTCCCTAATTTCTAGTTTTGTCCCTATGTATTTAAAGAAATCCTGCAAGGCTCCAATTGGACAGATAAAACCACAAAAGAATCTACCCATTAATAGAGCAGTAACGGATATTCCAATTGTAAGGGCAATTGACTTAGAAATACCCCTCCATCTATAGGATAAATCTGTAAAGGAATATTTTAATGCACTCCAACCTCCATAGGGATTAATATCCCCAAGGGATAGTATTTTCCAATTGATAGTATCATTAATATATAGGTAATATGTTATACAAATTAATATTACTAATATAGTAGAAACTATTTGTATAAGGCTTCGTTTTTTTAATTTCATTTTTTTTCAATCCTTAACAAATCTTTTATTAATTCCTTTTCTTTATGATACAAAATTATCTGATTACCATCTTTTATTATATAAGAATTTAGCATTTCCTCTAAGGATATCTCCCTCTTTGAATCGTCTTTACTTATTAAAACAAATTGATTCTCCTCAGTCCATCTCATACCTGCTGTTAGCAATACATCCTCCAGTAACAACCCTTCCATACCATTTATGCCTTTTGTTCTAACTACTTCAGCCATTTTTTCAGGAAATATTACTGCATCCTTAGTTGTGGAAAAATGAGTCATATTCTTTACATTCATACCAAGTTTGAAGTTTGGAGCAATGTTCATAGGAGCATTTTCTCCCTCAACCTTGATGAAGTATCTTTGTCTAACTAAAGAAATAGTTTCATTTTTAATCAACCCATCGGAAGCAGCCATAGTAAAAAATCCTTTTTCATCTACTGCATCAAATTTTCTTAAAATCTGTCCTACTTCAATGGATTTATCTTTGTTTCCATAATACTCATAGTAATAAGGCTCAATATCCTCTGTTAAGGATTCAAACATATGAACTTTATCGATGTCTTTAGGAGATATTTCACTGTATAAATCAATATTAGAAACCATCTTAACCCAATATGGTCCTAATTCATTAGTGACCGCCAATCTTACAGGCTTTTCATCTTCTTTGAGGACTTTACCATTAACCTCCCAGGACAAAATTAAATCATTAGTCTCTAATTTTTCTCTATCAATCATAGTATAATATCCATCTCGGCCAGTAATTCCTACACCTTCATAATCACTTAAATCCATACCTTCTGTTTCCAAAACATGGCGAAGAGTTGGACCCTTAACCTTCATTGTAGTCTCTGTTCCTGTAGTATTGATTAATACTACTTCCTTTGTTACCTGTTCATATTCCTTAATTTTATCAGTATCTATTCTAAGAGACTTATCCCCCCAATTTATAGCAAAGCTATTTGTATCCTGTTGCCACATTTCCTGAGGAACAACATCAGGTACCTTTTCCATTTTTACATTATTGATATTATACTGATAGGCTCCAATTGCAGCATTTACAGCATTAACCACTGCTTGAGAGCTAATAGTTGCTCCAGTCACTTGGATTATATCTTCAGGATTTTCCTTATCTAAAACCACAAGATTCAAGTATTTATCAATTACTATATTCCTGAACCTCTCTAAAAACCAATCAGATTCAATATGTTCGGCATAGTCTAATGACTCTTCGTGATCCAATATATCTATACCTATCAATTCATCACTTTCACTGTCAATTGCTACCAGAACATCAATTGGACCAGAATATCCTATACAACTAACTACATAGGCCTTTATCTCCCCATCAACTTCATATGCTCTCTTTACAGCTGGGAAATTTAAAGAGATAAATAAATCATCAGAAATATCCTTTATAATATTAACTTTTTTGGCTTGGGGATAAAGGGCTTTTACCTTAAGTTCCTCTTCCGTTTCTGGATTATTGAAGAAAAAAAACATACCAACTACAGCTACAATAATAATAATAAATATTAAATAAAATTTCCTGTTTTTCATCATATCTCTACCCTACTCTACTATTATTTTGTCAATATTAGAAACCCACTGAGGTTTATTTACATCTCCAGCTTCCTTCTGGCCTACTACCAGCTTAAATGGAGGTCCATCTTCAGAATCATATTCTTCACCATTTTCTTCCCAAGCAATAATCATAGGAAACTTTGCCTGAGGGTTTGTTTCATCAATATAGTCCTGTTTTTTAACCTGTTCAATTGTAAACTCCATTTTGTATCCATCTATTGCAAGAATAGTAACCTTTGTTGCAGCTGAAGATATTTGAGCTTCTTGTTCAAGTAATTTCCATAGATTGACTCCTTTAAAATTTGTGTGTGCCGTAGTCCCAAAATTGTTTATAGAATAATATTCTCCTTCAAAAATTATATTTTCCATGGCTTTTAAATCCCTTAAGTTTAATGATTTCTCACTACCTACATTACCCTCTATTTTTAAAACATTTTCATCTTCATCTGCTGGCTTATCTTCAGCTTCTTCTCCATCTTTTGATTCTTCACTTACATCCTCCGACTTTTCTGAAGCTTCTTCTACTGCCTTATTGTCTTGCGATTTTATTTCTTCATCGTCTTCTTGTTCTTCTTCTAATTCCTCTTCAATATTTGAGTCTTCTTCAGTAGTTTCTTCTTCTATGGTAATATCTTTCTCTGTTTCCTGCTCTTTTTCTGTGTCTATAGAAACTTCATTATTCTCTGTTTTTGATTTGCACCCTGTTAAGCTAAGGGAAATAGCTAAAATTAAAATAATCAATAAATTAATGGTTTGAAATTTTTTCATACAACCCTCCTAAATCAGGCAATAGGAACAAGTCCTATTGCCCATTGTTAATATTTTAAAAATCTCAATAATATTACTGCAGCTTCAGCCCTTGTGGAGTTGAACTGTCCACCAATAGTATTATTGGAGAATCCCTTGACAATCTCTGCCTTCACCACTGCTGCCACCGATGATTTTGCCCATTCTTCCACCTTATCATCATAAGTAGATAATATGCTTTCTACCTGGTCATCAGTCAGCTTTTCATTTAAGATAAGGCCTAAAATTTCACATATTTCTTGTCTCTTAATTGGAGCATTAGGTTTGAATGTGCCATCCTCATATCCTTTAATTACTCCATTCTTTGCAGCCAATGCCACATCTTTTGCAAACCAGTCTGTTGGTTTTACATCGCTAAATGGTATGTTCACTGTTTCAGATTTATCAAGTCCCAATATTCTAACCATAATAGCTATAAACTCAGCTCTTGTAATATTATCATCTGGTCTGTACTTTCCATAGCTTCCATTTACATAGCCCATAGTAGCCATTTCCTTAATTTCTTCATTAGCCCAATGGGATTTTATATCTTCAAAGGTTTTTGCATCACAATAAACTGCTGCACCACCATTTGTTCCAACAAATAGATTTTCATTATCCAAATCTATATAATAGACGTTGTTCCATTTCTTGGATGGGAAATAATTAGTTCCATCAATTATTTTAGTTACTTTGCCAATTCCTTCAGTTTTGATTACACCACTGGCAGTTGTTGCAATATAAAGGGTTCCCTCATTTTCCTTATCTGCTAAAACCAACCTTATATCGTCATCTTCAGTTATTGATGGGTACAGCTCTTTTGCTGTGTAAACAGTCCTTTCACCATTTAATATATAATCCACTTCTCCATGTCCAAAACCAGGTGCGTTGCCGGACCTTACAACCCATACTCCACCTTTATCATCTATGGATATGCTTCTTATCCAGTTTAGATTAAAATTAGTATTGTCAAAGCCTTCATAGGTTGTAACAGTTCCATCTGCTGCCAAGTGCTGGTAGCCCCCAATGTAAATAGGATTTTCTTCATCACCTTTTACATCAGGATAATAACCTATCCAGGCTCCTCCTTCTCCATCGGGTTCTAAAGCATCAACAGAGTAAGGCAAAAGTCCCTCTTTTTCCGTATAAACTGTCCACTTATCATTCTTATCTACATATACAACACCATTTTGTGTACCTATCCATAACCCACCATTTCCATCTAATTCTAGTTCCTGGACAAAGGCTGCTGGAAGCAATGAATTATCCGTATTTAAAAGTTTCCAGGTTTCATTGGTTTTCACCAATATACCTTGGGGTGTTATAGGTCCTCCTAGGGTTATCCAAAGCTCTCCATTTTCCCTTTGAACTATTGCATAGGATGTATCTACCTTAACAGTACCTGCATTTTCAGTTTTTATTTCCTTTATAGTAGTCCATTTCCCCTCTGGAGTTCTAACTGAAAGCCCACCATTGTTGGTTCCTATCCATAGGTTTCCATTTTTGTCGTATTCCATGCTTCTAACACTTGCTTCTGGTAACTCTTTTCCAGTATCGTTTTTATATGTTATCCATATTTTCTCCCCTAAATCTAACGTATCCTTTTCAGGTCCTGGTAGTTCAGGAAGATTTAACTCCTTAACATCTTCTATCCTAGGTTCTTCATAATCTCCACTTCCTACAACAATACAATCTGTCCATTTTACCCACATAGATTTGCTTTCCTCAATTATTAATCTTAATGGACCATATGCATTGTTATTTGCATACCCTATATCGCTTTCATTAGGAACAAGAGGATAACCATCCACTGCGTATGCCAATATAATTTTCTTTATCTGATTATTAGAATTCAGTACACCCTTCATAAGCTGTTCGCTACTTCTTAATATCTGATTATAATTTTGTCCGCTAAATACTCTTACACTCGGTATTTCCACATCATCCTTTAATCCTACAACCTTGGATATTAAATCCCATAAAACTATTCCTTCAAAATCACGAATACCATCACCTGTATAGGTATCTCTTATTGCATATGTTAGCATTGATTCAATTTGCCTTAATGTAAAGGTCATAGGTTCCTTCACTTGAGAACCAGTAACCCGTAATACTGGCATATCAAGGTATTCGGTATATACTCCTTGATTGTGATTCCAAGTTGAACTTTTATCTATATCCTTTTGGGTAGTTTCTCCGTCACCAGTTTTTACTTCAGTTCCTGTTGATATTGGGTTGCCCCCTCCAATGATTATTTCCTTTATAAACTGAACTTGATTTGAACCATTTGTATCATTATAGCTTGTTTTTCCAAATATAACTCTTAAAGGCCCTCCATCATTGCCAAGACCAGGATTAAAACCTTCATCTGTAGGCCTTACTACATAAGGATATCCATTAAAGCCATATGCCACAAGGATAGGCATTCCTGTATGTAGTGGCTTTTCTTTAGAACCATCGTAGGTGCCATCTCCTACATCTTCTGCATTTTTCTCATAATATCCATATAAAGAATTATCCTTTATTTCTCCAATGGTCATAGGAGGAAAATTATAATTATCCGCTGCTATAAACTGAATACTAGTATCTTTATCAATATTAGGGTCTATTCCTGCTTTAAGAAGTAAATCCCATAGAGGAACTCCTTTATATTTATTGTAATACCAAAAATATTCACTATTGGAAAGACTATATTCATCTTCGTATTTTATATCCTCCATGGCTTCTATGTCTGATACTTTATATCTAACTTCCTTATTCATTTTATCTCCATGGATAATAATTTCATAATCCGTATATTTAGGATTGTCATAGGGAGGATAAGTATGTTCATAGATATTTTTGGCATCCTTTTCCTCAATATAGATATATGCCACATTGGAAAATTCCTTTGCTTTGGATTCATCTTGCTTATAAACTAACTTAAAACATCCATTATCATTGTATTTATCAGCTTTATATCCTACATCTGTATCTAAATATACAAGAGGAACCCCATTGATTCCAAAGGCTATCAGATAATCCTCTGCTTCTGCTATTGGTATAGTAAGTATGGTTTTCCTTGATTTATCTTTAAATATTACATTTCCAGCTTTAGATGTAACCTTTACATAATTATCTATCAAATATTTCCCATTGATTCCCTCATAGGTATTTTCAACGACATTTCCATCTACCTTTTCATAGTATGTACCTTGCTCATGACCATCTACATCCTCTTCTATCTGTCTCAAGGATATTGCTCTATAGCCTTCAACACCAGGGCCTTCAATGGTAAAGGTTGCTCCCGTTATGGCATCGATATTATAAGGTGCACCATCATAGCTAATATGCTTATAGGATGAATCTAGGCCTATCCCTTTATTACTCTCATCAGATGGTCTATCTTCACCAATGGTTATTTTTACAACTTCTTTCCCCCATTTGGATAGATTCATATCATCTATATTAATTTGACCAAATACTACCTTTGGAAAACCTTTATCCAAATCCTTTTCTGTTAAAGCTCTATCCTTCCATGTTATTGGAGGTGAAAAACTATCCTCTGAATAATCAGCCAATACTGCTGTAAACTTGGCTATCATGGGTTCCACTATTGTTTTACTTGCCTCAGTAAAATTACTAAAACAATAGGCATCCCTTAATTGATTTATAGATTTTGTAAATTCAAACCCATCTGAACATGTAAATTTAACCTCATAATCCTCATCTGTTTTTAAATTGTTCTTGCCAATTAATTCAAACAAATCATAGCCCTTTGCTTTAATGATTTTATGAAAATTAAAGCTATTATTTCCAGAGTAAACCCTTTCCACCATCTTAAATTTTGACCAATCAGATTCTGTAATTCTTACTTCTTCATTAACTCCTGTCCCTGTAATTAATAAGTCTAAAGCTGCTGCTTCAACGGAGTCAATAAAGAAGGTTACCTGTGATAAAATCATTCCAAATGCCAATAAAAATGCAAGGAATTTTATTTTTTTAATCTTATTATAGCCTATCATAAAAACCTCCTTTAGATTACTCAAAAGAGCGAAAGCTAATGCCATCGCTCTTTGTCCCTTTTATTAATTACTCTAACTTTATACTTTATTCTTGAAATAAAGCGTTATATACAATAACAGCTGCTTCTGCTCGATTTACAATCTTTTCAGGTTCGAAATTATCTGTGGCTACATTTTCAAATACTCCTTGAGCTTCAAGCCAAGCTACTTCATTTTCTGCCCAATCAGGAATTAAATCCTTATCTGCAAAGTTTGATTTTTCCATTACGAACTTATCCATTTTAGCTTGAGGTACTATCTCAGCAATTACAGCAGCTCTTCCAGCTACTGCTGCTATTTCTTGCCTAATTATAGGTTGATCTGGTCTAAAAGTTCCATCTGTATACCCTGTAAACAAACCATTATTAATAGCTGCTTGTACATATGGAGCAAACCAATCTTCAGCCTTTACATCGGTAAATTCACCAGTATATTCAACCTTATCATATCCTAAAGCTTCCACCATAATCTTGCAAAATTGAGCTCTAGTAAATTCTTTTTCTGGAGCATATTTATTATTACCAATTCCATCAATTATTCCTTTTTTAGCAAGCTCATCTATTGCTCTTGCAGCAAATTCATATTCTGCTGTTATATCCGTAAAAACTATATCTTTTACTTCTTCTGGTTTAGGTTCTTCTTCAACAGGTTTTTCATCTTCTGTTGCTTCAATAGCCTCTCCAACAGTTATTTTCACTACCATCTTATATACTGTACCAAATTCACCAGGTTCTTTAAGCTTTCTGTAAATAACTATTTCTTCATTATCTGGGTCGTCATCATTATCAATTACTTCACCATTAATTTCATAAGCCAAAACAAATTTCAAATCTTCGTTAAATATATCTTCTAATGTCTGTGGATCGATTGGATATCCATCAGAGGCTTCAAATAATACTTCTGCATTTTCTGCAGTTACACCTGCTTTTTCTTTTAAAACATAAGCAAGGCTAACCCCTTTAACTAATGCAGATTTTTCTCCACCCTTACTGTTATATATGTATTCTTCATTGATTTGAGCTTCCTCTGGCATAGCTTTTAAATCAGCAAGGGATAATTTCAATTCCGTTTCTACACCTTCTCCTACAATCTCAACTGCAAAACCTTCAGCATTCTCTGCTAATACAACTCCTTGGGACAATATTAATACCATTGCCAATACTAATGTAACTAACTTCAATTTTCTGTTAAACATATTTCATCCACCTTTCTAATTTTTATATTTATTATTATGAATATTAATTAAATCAAATATATAAACAAAGCAGCATTCCCAATGGAAATGCTGCTTTAAATAAATTTCTCCTTTCCATCAGGAGGCTTAACCGTTTCCAATCAAACCCTATCGGTAAGTTAACCATAAACTAAGTTTACAGGTTAAAATACTCGGAGATTCTCTATTTCTTAATTAATACTTTAACATACTTGTTTACTCATGTAAAGTGGTATATCAATAGAAATAAGCCTAAAGAATTATTTTTCCATTTGTTTTGTAAATATGTTAAACTATTGTCTATAGACCAAATTAATGAAGAGGTGTATTTTGTGAATAATCTTTTTTTAACTGGAAAAATTGGAGTAGGTAAATCTACAATTTTAAAAAATGCATTAAAAGAATTAAACCTATCCATAGGAGGATATGTTACAGAAAGAATATTTGAAGGATATTATAGAAAATATATTGTTAAATCATTATATGATAATATGGAAGAATACATAATTGTGCGAGTTGACTCTAGAGATAATTCCAAAGAAGGGTTTATGGAAGCTTTTGAAAATGGAGTTATCTCAATACTAGATAAAAGTTTAAAACATAGAGATTTAATAGTCCTAGATGAACTAGGGTGTGTAGAAAATGATATAGATATTTTTACATCCAAAGTCTTTGAATTATTAAATAGCAAAAAAATAGTATTTGGCATTTTGAAAGATGATTATTGCAGTTTCCTGAATGATATTAGAAGTCGAGATGATGTTATAATAATTAGAATTACTGAAGAAAACAGAGACTATATACTTGACCATATTATTAATATACTGGAAAGTTTCATACATAAAACAAATTGTTAAAACAAAAGAATCCAAGTCTAAGATGATTAAAACTTGGATCTAGTAATTATTATTTCATTCATTATTCTTTTCATATTAATCATATCCACTTTTCCAGTTTCAGCTTCCATGGCATTAGCTGTACCACAAGCAGCTGCTACTTTTAGAATAAATTCAAAATCATAATCTCTATATAAAGAAGCCACAAAGCCACCTATCATAGCGTCACCAGACCCTACTGGATTTACAGCCTTAACTTTAGGAACCCTTATTCTATAGATGTATCCATTATGAAAAACTATTGCTCCTTCTTCTCCTAACGATATCATTACTATATTAATATCATTCTCTAACATATATTTTCCCGCTTGAATAATCTCTCTTTCCGAATCAATTTTGCAGCCCATTAAACCCTCTAATTCTTCTCTATTAGGTTTCACTAGAAAAGGTGCAGCTTCTACTCCATATTTCAAGGCCTCCCCACTAGTATCTAGGAAAAACTTTTTCCCAGCTTCTCTAGCCATTATAATTAGATTTCCATAGGTTTCAGGAGGTAAACCATGAGGTAAACTCCCAGATGCACATATTATATCCACCTCTTTAATGAGTTCCCTATATAGTTCATAAAACTCTAAAACATCTTCTCCTGATATGGAAGGTCCCTTTTCTAATATTTCCGTTTGGCTACCATCATCAGAAAGAATTGCTAAACAGCTTCTAGTCTCTCCATTGATAGACACAAAGTTATGTTTAATTCCCGTAGCGTCCAGTTGTTCTTTTATATATTCACCGCTTCTCCCACCTAGAAATCCAGTAGCCATTACAGGTTCGTTGAAAGCATTTATTACTTTAGTTACATTTAATCCATTACCACCAACAGTAAATTGAACATCTGTAGCTCTAAAAACTCTACCTTTTTCAAAACCTTTAATACTATACCTTCTATCAATAGAAGGATTCAAAGTAATGGTGAGAATCAAAGCTAATCCCCCCTTTTTCTACATTATACCATATTTATCTTCTATTTTGACTTCTACAAATTTTATTCTATTTATTACTATCTGTCTTACGATATTTATAGAGGGGATTAGCAATTCATTCCATCTATTCTAACCTAATTAATAACTCACCTGACTTTACATTTTCTATTTCATACTTTCAATAACCTTTTTTGTAAACTCCTTGGTTCCTTGTTTCCCTCCTAAATCCATAGTCCTACTTGCTTTGTCTTTTAGGACCTTAGATAGAGCTTTTTCTATTTTATCTGCTGCCTCAAATTCGCCAATATGTTTTAACATCATTACCCCAGATAGCATAGCTGATGTAGGATTTGCCATGTTTTTATTGGCAATATCCAATGCAGAACCATGGACAGGTTCAAATACTGCAATATCTTCCCCTAGGTTAGCTCCAGGGGCTAATCCTAGTCCTCCTATAAGTCCTGCTGCTAAATCGGATAGTATATCTCCATATAGATTAGGAGCTAATATTACATCATAATCTTGAGGAAATTGAACTAGTTTCATACTCATGGCATCTACTATCATCTCTTGGAATTCTATATCTTGATAATCTTTAGCAATTTTTCTTCCACATTCTAAAAACAACCCATCAGATAGTTTCATAATATTAGCCTTATGGACTAGAGTAACTTTTTTTCTATTTAGATTTCTAGCCATTTGGAATGCATATTTACATATTCTTTCACTAGCCTGTCTTGTGATAATCTTAATACTCTCTGCCTTATTTTGGTCTATCATACGTTCTATGCCTGCATAAAGATCCTCTGTGTTTTCCCTCACTATAATTAAATCTACATCTTTATGAAAGCTATAGACTCCATCAAAGGATTTAATAGGTCTTATATTTGCAAATAAATTCAATTTTTTTCTTAACCTTACATTAACGCTTCTAAATCCCTGTCCTATAGGCGTAGTTATAGGCCCTTTTAATACTACTTTGTTTTTCTCAATACTATTAATAACATAATCTGGAAGAGGAGTCCCTTCAGATTCCATAGCATTAGCTCCAGCTACTACTTTTTCCCATTTAATATTTACTCCTGTGGCTTCCATAACCTCTACTGCAGCAGAAATAACCTCTGGTCCTATCCCATCCCCAGGAATCAAAGTTATGTTATAAGTCATGTCTATTCCCCTTTCAGATGTTCTTTAAAATTATTTTTTATCATATTTAATAACCCGCCTGCTTTAAGTATTTCCCTTTGTCTTTCAGTAATGTCTAAATCTAAAATATATTCTCCACCTTTAGTTATATTTTTAATTATTACTTTATCTTCCTCTATTTGTTCCAAAATATTATCTATTATTAAATCATCAAGACCATTTATACAATTGAAATCATCTTCATTATTGAATACTAAAGGAAGTATTCCATTATTAATCAGGTTTTGCTTGTGTATTCTAGCAAAGGACTTAGCTATTATGGCTTTAATTCGCAAATACAAGGGTACTAATGCTGCATGTTCCCGACTAGAACCTTGACCATAATTAAATCCTGCTACAATAATACCTCCCTTATTGTCCCTAGCTCTTTTGGGAAATTCTGGGTCACACGGTACTAAACAATAGTCTGATAAATATGGAATGTTTGATCTATAAGGAAGAAGTTTTGCATTGGAAGGCATTATATGATCAGTAGTTATATCATCTCCCAATTTTATAAGGACTTTTCCCCTTATAGATTCTCCTATGGCCTTTGATTTAGGAAAGGGTTTAATATTTGGTCCTCGTATAATTTCCACTTCCTCCTTATCTTCTGCTGGACTAATTATTAAATTATCATTAATTAAAAACTTATCTGGCATATCTATATTAATATCCTTCACATATTCTTCAGGACTGGTAATATAGCCAGTTAAAGCAGAAACTGCAGCTACTTCTGGACTTGCTAAATATACTTTAGCAGAAACAGTTCCACATCTACCTTTGAAATTTCTATTAAAAGTCCTCAAAGAGACTCCATCCGTATTAGGGGATTGTCCCATGCCAATACAAGGTCCACACCCTGATTCCAATATTCTAGCTCCTGATGAAATAAGTTTAGATAAAGCCCCATTTTCAGCTAACATATTTAACACTTGTTTTGACCCAGGAGAAATAACCAAGGAAACCTCCTCATCTATGGTCTTTCCTTCTAAAATCTTTGCCACCTTCATCAAATCTACATAAGAAGAATTGGTACAGCTCCCTATGGCTACTTGATTAACCTTAGTTTTTTCCAATGATGATACAGGAACCACATTATCTGGACTGTGAGGACAAGCTATTAAAGGTTCTAGTTTATCCATATCAATAGTTATAATCTCATCATAGAAAGCATTATCATCAGCTTCTATATTAATATAATCTTTTTCTCTACCTTGGGCCTTTAAAAATCTATAGGTTATCTCGTCAGAGGGAAATATGGATGTAGTCGCCCCTAATTCTGCTCCCATATTGGTTATAGTTGCTCTTTCAGGTACAGATAGGTATTTGATTCCCTGTCCTGAGTATTCAAATATCTTATTTAATCCACCTTTCACCTCATATCTTCTTAATACTTCTAATATAATATCTTTAGCAGACACCCCTAATCTTAATTTGCCCTTTAGTTCCACCTTAACTATATAGGGCATAGTTATATAATACTCTCTTCCCGCCATAGCCACCGCCACATCTAACCCACCAGCACCAAAGCTTAACATTCCCAATCCTCCGCCAGTAGGTGTGTGACTATCTGAACCTAGAAGGGTTTGACCAGGAATGCCAAACCTTTCTAGATGTACCTGATGACATATTCCATTCCCTGCCTTGGAAAAGTATATACCATATTTTTTTGCAATCCTCTGAATATATAAGTGGTCGTCTGCATTCTCTGGCCCCGTTTGTAGTAAATTATGATCAATATAAGCAACAGATTTCTTAGTCTTTACCCTATCAACACCTAAAGCCTCAAATTGCAAATAAGCCATAGTCCCAGTTGAATCTTGGGTTAATGTCTGGTCTATTTTTAATCCTATTTCCTTTCCTCTCTTTAACTCTCCAATTACTAAATGCTCTTTCATTATCTTTTCCGCTACTGTTAATCCCATCCTTCTACCTCCAGTTATATCTAAATTGCTTTAGTATCTTCTTTATTTAAAATATTTGGGATATATTTAAAAACTAATTCCTTTAATTCATCATTTCTAATATTTGAAGTCCTTCCATTAGCATATTCATCATCAATCCATTTTTTTATGGCAACAATTCTTGAATCGTTTTTATTAATTTTGCCTGAGCCATCTAATCTAAAATAACCATTTATCCATGCAGCAATACCAGCCAATCCAGAATAAGAATTTACCGCTACCAATGGAGGTCTGCCTAAAACCTTCTCTGTGTCAAAACTATTATATATCTCTTTGTTTTTAAGCATTCCATCTGCATGGATACCAGCCCTAGTTACATTGAATTCGCTACCTACAAAAGGAGTTCTAGCAGGTACTTTGTAATTTAACTCTTTTTCAAAATAATCTGCAATATCGGCAATTATTTTTAGATTCATATTTTTGGTTTCACCTTTTACTTGTGCATATTCAAATACCATAGATTCTAAAGGACAATTGCCAGTCCTTTCTCCAATTCCAAATAAGGTAGCATTAACAGAAGAACCTCCATATAGCCAAGATGTAGTAGAGTTTACAACTACTTTATTAAAATCATTGTGCCCATGCCATTCTATGGACTCTGAAGGTACATTACAATAATACCTCAATCCGTGGATAAGAGCAGGTACAGATCTAGGTAATTCAACTCCTACATATGGTATTCCAACTCCTAAAGTATCGCAGGCTCTTATTTTCACCGGTATATTGTATTCTTTAGATAATTTCATCAAATTTTTTGCCAATGGGGCTACAAATCCGAAGAAATCCGCCCTAGTTATATCCTCAAAATGGCACCTAGGAGTTATACCATTTTCTAAAGCGCTTTCTGCAATAGAAAGATAAGTATACATAGCTTCCTTTCTGGTCATATTCAATTTATGGAATATATGATAATCGGAACAGGACATGAGAATTCCAGTTTCTTTTATCCCCATTTCCTTTACCAATTTAAAATCATCCTTATTAGCTCTAATCCATGAGGTTATCTGTGGAAAATCATATCCTCTAGTCATACATTTTTCTACTGCTTTTCTATCCTTCTCAGAATACAAAAAGAATTCTGTTTGTCTAATAATTCCAGAACCATTATCTAATTCATGTAGATAATCAAATATCCTTACCATCTGTTCTGCTGTCATAGAAGACATAGATTGTTGACCATCTCTAAAAGTAGTATCTGTAATCCATATGTTTTTAGGAATTTCCATTGGTAATTGTATATTATTAAATTTAACCTTTGGAATCTCTTCATAAGGAAATACATCCTTAAAAAGATTTGGCCTTAAAGTATCAATTCCATAATAATCCATTTTATTTTCCCCCTTAATTATTGCAATTATTTGCAAGTTATTATATTATGTATTTCATTTTCAAAATTGGTATTTTTTTGAGAATTTTTTATCAACTATAGTGATGAATAATCGTTAATTAATGCACCTCTCTTATTATCTTTATTTTTACCCTATTATCACTCAGGACTATATTTCTCAAAAACAATAATTGAAACAATTTTAACATAAAGAAAATATAATTGCAATAGTATTTTGCAAGTTTTATTTTTTTTCTTGCATTTCTATATAATTAATTGTAGATGGAGTTTTCACATTAATATTAATTTTGAATATTATATATGGAACCATATTAATTAAAGGGGGAAAAATAATGTATAGATATGATTATATTCAAATACCACAACTTCCATTATTAGGACCAAACTACTTGCATCAAATAATTCGAAATGTTTATGAAGCTATTGTAGGAGAAGCAACTGCAGCAGAATTTTATTCAAGATTATTGCAAGAAGCACCAGATGATTTGCATAGGGAATTTATAGAGCATGCACGAGATGATGAATTAGAGCATTTGCACGCTTTCATAAGGCTTTATTGCTATTTGACAGGTCAAATGCCTCAATATAATATAACACCTGTTGTCTATTCCAGTTATAAGGAAGGAATATTAATGGCTTTAGAAGATGAATTGAAAGCTGGAGAATTTTATAGAAATATTCAACTTTCCACTACAGATAAATTAATTAGAGATACATTCTATTATGCAATGGTAGATGAATTACAACATGCAACTATGTTTAGTACATTATATAATACTATATAATAAAGATAAAAAACATCTTCTAATTAGAAGATGTTTTTTAATTAAATCCAATGCCTAATAATATATTCAGTTTATTGATTATAAAATTAAATGTAGTATTGGTGCTGCTATAAGTATAGATAATATTACTCTTTCTACCCATATTATAATATAGTCTTTCATTGTAAGTGGTATCTGAGTTGCCATCATACATGGAATTGAAGCTGAGAAAAATAAAATTTCTGATACACTCACTATTGCAATAAGGAACCTAGTAATCATAGGCGCTTCTGTTACAAGCAATGCTGGTAGAAACATTTCAGCTATACTTAGAGCATTTGCCTTTGCTGCTAATAGGGGTTCTGGAACACGTGTTAACAGGGTAAATGGATAGAAAATATAACCCACTATATCAAATAATGGTGTATATTCCGCTAATACTATTCCTATTACTCCAACAGACATAAGCAATGGTCCAATTGATAAAGCCAATCTTATACCAGATTTGAAATTTTCTATAATGCTTTCTACTACTGTAGGTGCTTCATCAAAAGCCTCCATTCCTTCTTCCAAAGCCATTTTAGCCCTATTTCCTTCAGCCAATTTTTCTGGATATCCTTCTTGATTATTATAATATATTTCCGGTTTTTTACTTAATGGATAAATTCGAGCTGTTATAGCTGTTACCACGAAAGTAATAATTAAAGTTAACCAAAAATATAATAGCCAATGGTCCATTAGACCTAAGGTTTTAGCCACAATAATCATAAAAGTAGCTGATACCGTTGAAAACCCTGTTGCAATTATTGCAGCTTCTTTCCCAGTATATTTTCCCTCTTGATATACTCTATCTGTAATAAGTAAGGCTAGTGAATAACTACCCACAAAGGATGCTACAGCGTCTATTGCAGACCTACCTGGAGTTTTCCAAATGGGTCTCATTATAGGTTGCATAAAAACACCTATAAATTCCATCAAACCATAATTAACTAAGAATGCAAGGAAGATTGAACCTATGGGTACTATTGTAGTAACAGAAATAACTATTTTCTTGTGGATAAATGGGATTACATCATCTCTCATTAAGAAAGCTGGACCTGCATTGAAAATCGCCATAAAAACAAACAGGATACCCAATAGCTTGATAATTGAAAAAACAGTTGTAGTCCTATCTTTGTTCCAGGTTTTGTTGATAAATGGTAGTATTCCACCAATAGCAACTATTAGGCCTGAATATATTGGTCCATAGTAAGGAATAGTTTGAATATAGCTAACAATATGGTCTAGTGGAATAGAGCTTTTTCCATTTACAGTGATAGGTACAAAGAACATAAAAATTCCAATTGCTGCATAGAGGATAAATTTAAATACTTTAATACCATCATGCTTTTTTGCCATACTATCATCCCTTTCAAGATTTTATTTATTAATCATTTTGTAAAATAGCATGTCTTTTATTAATGATTTTTTTATTAAATTATTATAGTCTCCTTTTATCCGTTTTTTAACTTTATTTATTCATATTTCTCATCTACCAATTTCTTTATTAAATCTTCATCAGGTAAGTAGGGTATGGTAATATGATTTGTATCTTTAAATTGCTTATTGTATTCAATGCATGTTTCTATTGAGTTTTCATTTCTT
>NZ_PPXX01000055.1 GCF_021655075.1 Clostridium sp. Cult2 | reverse complement strand
GTATTACATACATATAAAAACTTTGTCTATTGACAAGAAAAAGCCAGATCAGCAGGTAAATAGAATTTATTTTCTTAATAAGAAAAACGATGTTTCTCAAAAAACAGGATAATAGCTGGTAAATAGCGGGTAAATAGCTGGGGAATATCCGGAGAATATCCAGAGAATGAAGGAAAATTGACCCGGAAGAAAATCTACAGGTAGGTCTGAAATATAAGAATGAGAAGCAAATGAAACATTAAATCAATTATAAGGTCCGAAAATATCAGGATAATACAGGAGCAAAAATACAGGTACAGAAATACAGGTACAGAAACAAAGAGAGATTAAAAGGAAGAAAAGTAGCTGTATAATACTTTTATATAATTTTATAACTATAATACCCCAATATAACTTTAACTGTTATACCCTGATGTAACTTTGTAGCTATAATATTCCGATGCAACTTTAATACTTCAATAGATCCTATAATACCCTTAATATAGGATCAATCCGGATATTTACAGTTAGAATATCCACTAAAGACCTTAATTATTCTGCTTTTCATTCAGGAGGTGCAAATTACGGTTAATCCAGAGAAAGATTCTGAAAAAGAGGAAATTTCTGCTAAAAACGGCATTGAAAACCACAGGGTTCTGTTTGAAAGGTATGAGGAAAGGTTAAAGAACCTGGACCCGGAACTGCTTACACCTGAGGACGAAATTGTTTTACAGGAAGCATTCACGCATGCAAAAGAGTTTCTGGGGCCTGAGGAAGTAATAAAATGGTTT
>NZ_PPXX01000054.1 GCF_021655075.1 Clostridium sp. Cult2 | reverse complement strand
TGGATAAAGATGAAGTGTTATCTATTACTGCCCATGAAATTGGCCATTATATAAAAGGACATATTTGGAAGAGTATAATATTAGGAGGCTTGTTTTCAGTAGTTTTAATGTACTTAGTATATAGGACTTCTAATTGGATACTTATAAATTCCAATGGAGTATTTGGGTTTAATAGATTATATGATATAGCTTCTATTCCTTTAATTGTATTGGTATTAAATTTTTATATGTTTTTTGCAAACCCAATAATCAATTTAAGTTCTAGACAGATGGAAAGGGAAGCTGATATGGTAGAGATACAATTAACAAAAAATAAAGAGGCTGCTGTATCTACAATGCTTAAATTATATGAAGGAAATTTAAGTATTCCCAGACCAAGTAAAATATTTAAAATTTGGTATCATAGCCATCCTACTGCAGAGGAAAGAATTAAGTTTTTTATGGATTATTAGTATTCTAATAAATAATCTGTGAGACCATTTCTTAAGTTAAGTCTTTTCAATTTTTTTAACGCTTTATTTTCAATTTGTCTGATTCTTTCTCTTGTTAAATCATATTTATTTCCGATGGCTTCTAAAGTTAATGGTTCGTCTCCATTTAAACCAAATCTAAGTTCTAATACTTCTTTTTCTTTTGGGGATAGTGTATTTAGTATTTCAATTAATTGTTCTTTTAAGCTTTCTGAAATAATAATATCTTCAACGGAAACATCTTGGCAGGGGATATAGTCTTGAAGTTCCACATAGTTTTCATCCGAATCTGTGTTTATAATAGAATTTAGAGAGGTAAAACTGGAATAATTTTTTTTGTAATAGCTAATTAATAGATATTCTTGTTCTGTCATATTTGCCTCATTACAAAGGTTTTTTAAATCTATTTCTTCGTTTTTAGCCATATAGTTGTTTTCAACTGTGGATAGGCTATTGATTTTTTCATATATATAAGCAGGAAGTCTTACCATATATCCATCATTCATTAAGGCTCTATCCATCTGTTGGATAATCCAATAATAAACATAGGTAGAAAAGCTAGTGTCCCTAGTGACATCAAATCTTTCTATACCCTTCATCATTCCAATAACTCCTTCTTGTACTAAGTCCTCTAGTGTAAAGCAAGTAGGATTTTTTATTCTTTTTCTTGCTGCAGCGTATATTAATCCTATATTGTTTATAATAATTCTATTTCTTATATTTATATCTTTGTTTTTCTTATAAAGGGCTACAAGCTCTTCATTGGAAATATAGTTTTCATTCTTTAATTCCAAATGTTCAGCCTTCATCTTCATCACCTAATATATTATATTCTACATGGATTCATAAAATCCTTTATTTTTAGAAAACTATTGAAGATAATTTTATTATGTTATACAATTTATATAACAGATAGAGAGGATGAAGAAGGTTTATGTAATTCAACGGGGAATTTTAAATTGGAGGAGTTAGGAGTAGGAAATATCTATATTCACGAAAATCGATCTCCTTATATAGTCATTAAAACGGAAAATAGATACTATATAATAAACTATAAGGATTCTAAAAAAACTATAGATTTATACAATAAATTAAGGTGATGGATTTCCATCACCTTAATTATGTCTTCTCGACAAATCCTCCAATAAATCAGAGGTTAATTTATTGATATCTTCCATTTTACTATTGAGTTCTTCAAATTTTTTACTTAATCCATCATCCTTTGTTTTTGCTAAATCATTAGATGTAAGGAGCATATTTATGCTATTTAAATATTGGGAGGTGTTCCAATTGTTTTCATCAATTTTTTTAGTCTGATTTAATATTTCACTTATTGCTCTTGGGTTTTCCATAGGACTCATCCTCTCTTAGTATTACACTTCTTCTTATCTAGTATGTACCGAAAAGAAAAAATTATTAAATTTTAAAGAGAAACCATTTATAAGTATCTATTTCATATTTTAATTCGTATACTTTCTGAGTATTATTGATTATGCTTTGGCATCTATAGAGAATCATCCTATTGCCTGCCAGTTTTTCTTCTTCAGCAAATAAAATCTTATCTACTTTTATCACCTTGTATATATTGTTTTCATCAATGATCCTATATCTTAAGGGAATTGGTTTTTCCTTTGTAGTAAACCAAGCAATCATCTCTATTGGTTTCATCAATATTTTCATATAATACCACTCCTAAAAAATACTAGACATCATAGGATAATCTTCTTCTGCCACTACCCCTCCGATAATTGGTTTTATACCAGAATAGAGAAAACAAGAGCGAATTACAGAATTATATCCATATCTATATCTTATTCTATCTATGGTTTTATCTAAGGCCTCTTCCTTTGGATTATAGTCCTCTAATAGGGATAGCTGACAGAATTCATTAGAATAAAGTTCAGATATATTTATGGAAAAACGCCTTATAGGTTCTCCATTCCACATTTCATCAAATAGTTTTTTAGCAGTTTTATATATAGAATTTGTAGAATCTGTAGGTATATCTAGTTTTCTTTGGTGGGAATAGGAATAGAAATGGTCGTTTTTTAAAGCTACAGAAATCACCCTTCCACTTTGCTCTAAATCTCTAACCCTCATACCTACCATTTCCGATAGAGCCAATAGAAACATATAGCTTTCCTTTCTATTATCCACATCATAGGATGTAGTAGTTGAATTACCTACAGATTTAACAGGAGGAGGAATATTTTTTACAAGGGAGTTTTCTATTCCATTGGCATATTCCCATATAAGAAGGCCTGGTTTTTTTAGCCAGGAATATATATATTCTCTATCCAATTTAGCCAACTCTCCTATGGTAAATATACCTCTTCCATTAAGCTTTTTTTTAGTTCTAGAACCTACCATAAAAAGTTCCTCTACAGGTAATGGCCACATTTTATCCTTTATCTCGTAATAAAATAGGGTATGTACTCTATCAGGCTTTTTAAAATCTGAGGCCATTTTAGCCAATAGTTTATTAGGACCTATGCCTATATTTACTGTAAAACCCAATTCCTTTTTTATTCTTTCTTTGATTTCATAAGCGGTATCCAGAAAAATCTTTTTATCATCATGAGAGTAATCGAAAAAAACCTCATCAATAGAATACCTTTGTATATAAGGAGAATATTCCTTTAACAAATCTACCATGGAATTGCTAGCTTTCATGTATCTTTCATAATTAGGGGATACAATGGTTAGATTAGGACATTTTTGTTTAGCTGAATAAATACTTTCCCCTGTTAAAATCCCATATTTCTTTGCAGGTATAGATTTAGCCAGTACTATACCATGTCTTTTAGACTCATCTCCTCCCACTATTGAAGGAATATTCCTTAAATCTATATTTTCCCCGTGTTGTAATCTATAAGCTGCTTCCCAAGAAAGGTAGGCAGAATTAACATCTACATGGAATATAATCCTCTGTTTCATAAAAACCCCTCCTATGCTTATTATAGCAGAACATATGTTTGGTGTAAATGGGATTTTAATATTTTAGAAGATTATTTAAATAGTATAATTATTAACGGGGTTTTGGGTTATATATATAATAGAATTAAATTTACATAAAATTATAGGAGTGGATTAAATGAATATAGATCAATTAACCATTAACACCATAAGAGTTTTATCAGCAGAGGCTATAGAAAGAGCCAAATCTGGCCATCCAGGTTTACCATTAGGTGCAGCTCCAGCTGTATATACTCTCTGGTCAAAGGTAATGAAACATAATCCTATAAATCCAAATTGGGTAAATAGGGATAGGTTTATTCTATCAGCAGGTCATGGCTCTATGCTTTTATATTCTCTATTACATCTATTCGATTATGGTTTAGATATGGAAGAGTTAAAAAATTTCAGACAATTGGATAGTGAAACTCCTGGACATCCTGAATATGGCCATACGGTAGGAGTAGAAGCAACAACAGGTCCTTTAGGACAAGGTTTTGCCAATGGGGTTGGAATGGCCATGGCAGAAGCTCATTTGGCAGCTCATTTTAATAGGTCAGGATATAATATTATAGACCATTATACTTATATTCTCTCTGGAGATGGTTGTTTAATGGAAGGAATCAATTATGAAGCTGCTTCTTTGGCTGGGCATTTAGGCTTAGGTAAATTGATTGTACTTTATGATTCCAATTCCATTACAATAGAAGGAAGCACTGATTTAGCTTTTACAGAAGATGTAACAAAACGCTTTGAGGCTTTAGGCTGGAAAACCTATAGAGTAGAAGATGGAAATGATATAGAAAAAATTAGAGAAACCATAGAGAAAGCTAAAGAAAATATATCAAAACCTTCATTAATAGAGATAAAAACAGAAATAGGCTATGGTTCTGCTAAACAAGGGGAAAGCTCTGCCCATGGAGAACCTTTAGGGGAAGAAAATGTAGAAGGTCTTAAAAGATTTTTAGGCTGGAAGGAAAAAGAAGAATTTACTGTACCAGAAGAAGTAAAAGAGCATATGAAGGATTTAGTTGAGAAGGGAATAAAGGAAGAAGAGAATTGTAAAAGAGAATGGGATAGGTATAAGAAAGAATATCCAGAATTAGCTGAGGAATTAGAAAGATGGTTAAACTTGGAATTGCCTATGGAATATTTAAAGTCTGAAGAATTTTGGAGCTTTGAAAAAGATATGTCTACAAGGGAAGCTTCTGGAATCATAATAAATAGGTTGGCAGAAAAAATGCCAAACCTAATAGGTGGATCGGCAGATTTAGCCCCTTCTAATAAGACTACTATGAAGGAAAGAAAAGTTTTTTCACCTAATAGCTATGATGGTTCTAATATCCACTTTGGAGTAAGAGAACATGCTATGGGAGCCATATTAAATGGAATGGCTCTACATGGGGGATTAAAAGCATATGGTGGAACTTTTTTAGTATTTAGTGATTATATGAAACCTTCTATGAGACTATCTGCTCTCATGGATTTGCCAGTAACCTATGTATTAACCCATGACAGTATAGGAGTGGGAGAAGACGGACCCACCCATCAACCTATAGAACATTTGGCCATGTTAAGGTCTATGCCAAATATGACAGTAATTAGACCAGCTGATGCCAGGGAAACATCAGCAGCCTGGTATAGGACATTGACAAAAGGAGGACCAACAGCTTTAATACTTACAAGACAAGGATTACCTCTCTTAGAGGGAACTGGTAAGAAAGCATTAAAAGGTGGATATATATTGAAAGAAGATGAAAAAGTGGATATAATTTTAATGGCCACGGGTTCTGAAGTTCAATTGATATATGAGGTATCAAAGAAATTATTAGAAATGGGAATTGGAACTAGAGTGGTAAGTATGCCTTCCTGGGAAATATTTGAGGAGCAATCTGTAGAATATAAGGAAAAAGTATTACCTAAAGAAATGACAAATAGATTAGCAGTAGAAGCAGGTTCTTCTTTAGGATGGCATAAATATACGGGCAGCAATGGAAAAATTCTAGCCATTGATCATTTTGGAGCTTCTGCACCAGGGAATGAATTATTTAAAAAATTTGGATTTACAGTAGATAAAGTAGTAGAGGAAGCATTAAAGCTGGTAGGAGAGAAATAAAATCTTCATGAATATTGCTAAATACATTAAAATATAGTATTATAAAATTAATAAAAAATTGAATAGGGAATATAGGTTGCTATTGTTTTTAGCATTAATAGGGAAACAGGTGAAATTCCTGTGCGGTCCCGCCGCCGTAAGGTATTTTAGTAGTTTACTATGCCACTGGGAAACTGGGAAGGCAAACTACTATTATAAACCAAGCCGGAAGACCTGCCTATATTGGTACAACGTAGACTTCACGAGGATTGGAGGGGTTGTTGATACAAAGTATTTAAACCTTTCAACTTGAAGTTGGAAGGTTTTTTAATTGTTTAGTCTACAGGGATAATATACCAGTAATACTAAGAAAAATTTAAAAATGAGGAGAGATATTATGAACAAAAAAACCAAGGTGATTTTATCAGTTTTAATAGTTACATTGTTGATATTTGTAGGCTATAAAACCTTTTTAAGCCCTAAAGGGGCGGAAGGGGTTAAAGCAATTACTATTCATGTAATCAATAAAAGTGAGGATGTAGATAAAATCTTTGAGTATAAAACAGACCATGAATTTTTACTGGAATTATTAGAGGAAAAACAAGAAGAACTTGGAGTAACCTTTGAAAAATATGATTTTGGGACTATGGTGACAGGGTTGTTGAACTATGTAGTTGACCCTGATAAGCAAGAATATTTCCACATATACATTAACGGAGAAGACGCGGTAACCGGACCAGGAGAGATACCTTTAACAGATAAAGATATTTATACTTTTGAGTTAGCCAATTATTGATACTATGAAGATAAGAGATATTGCCCTTATAGGAATTTTAAGCGCAACTATAACAGCAGGGAAATTAGCCTTAAGTTTTATACCTAATGTAGAGATTGTTACACTATTATTTATAGCATACACTGTAGTATTTGGTTATAAAAAGGTTCTTCTTGTATCTGTAGTTTTTACAACTACTGAAATCTTTCTATATGGATTCTCTACTTGGCTCCTTGTTTACTATATAATTTGGCCTATGCTTATAATAATAACGGAGCTAATAAAAAGGAGAATAAAATCGGAATATGGATATGCAACCATTGGAGCTATATTTGGTTATGCCTTTGGAATCTTTTTTGCTTTTATAGAATCCTTTTTCTATGGAGTAGCCTATGGATGGACTTACTGGATTAGAGGTATACCATTTGACTTGATTCATGGGACTTCCAATTTTATATTAATTCTAGTTCTTTATAAACCTGTGATAGAAATATTAACCAAACTTAATAAATCTTATTATAAAATTTAAAGTTAGGGAATTCCTTAGCTTTAAATTTTATTTCATTATAAAGGGATTTCAATAATTTTTTGAATTGTTTTTCTGTAAAATTTCCAATATATATGTTAAAATGATGTAAATAGGACAACCGTTTATATTTATAAAAATATGGAAAGAATAGAACAAGAGGTGTAATAATGAAAACTAAAGCAGTTATTCTTGGAGCCAATTATTACATAGGGCTTAGTATTATTCGTTGTTTAGCTATTCATGGAGTACCTACTGTTGCAATAGATTATTCATCAAAAGGCACCTATGGATTTCATTCTAAGTATTGCTCGGAAAAATTAATTGGTCCAAATTCCAAGAAAGACCCAGAAGGATTATTGAATTTTTTAATTGAATATAGTAAAAAACAAGATCATAAGCCAGTTTTGTTTCCATCTGCAGATGGTTATGTGGAATTTATAGATAAATATTTGTCTACTTTATCAAAATATTATTTAATTACGCAAACAGAAGAAGGCTTGTATACTAAGGTTATGGATAAAGGAACCTTACATTCTTTAGCTGAAGAACATGGATTATTAGTTCCAGAGACAGTCCATATAGATGATGAAAATTTTAGAGAAAAGGTAGAGGAGAATGTAAAGTTTCCATGTTTAGTTAAACCTACTGATTCGCCCTCTTTTGTATCTAAGTTTAGGAAGAAATTATTTAAAGTATATAGCATGGAGGAATTGGAAGAAGCTATAGAAAAAGCTACTTCAGCTAATTTGGAAGTAATAGTTCAAAGGATTATACCTGGTTTTGATGATCATATGTATACTTTTGATGCTTATTTAAATCAAGAAGCCAAGGTAACCCATTGGTTAACATGCCAAAAATATCGCCAATTTCCTATTAATTTTGGGGCCTCTGTATATACTGGACAGAAATATGTACCTGAATTATATGATATAGGAGGAAAGTTCTTAGAAGATATTGGCTATAAAGGTTTTGCAGAAATAGAATTTAAAAAAGATGCTGATACTGGAAAATATTATTTAATAGAAATAAATGCTAGAACTACCAATCTTAATAGTTTATTGTATAAAGCAGGAGTTAATATGCCTTATATTGCTTATAGGGAGTTAATAGGTGAGCCTTTAGAACCTTATGCAGTTACTCATGATACTAATTTAGTATTTTGGTATGCTTTTGAGGATTTATTAGCTATTAGGGGATATTTAAAAACTGGCCAATTGAAATTAATAGATGTAATCAAATCCTATAATAAACCAAAGGCCTATGCTATTTGGGATTGGAAGGATCCAAAACCTGCTTTTGCATTTTTGGGAATTAAATTTAGTTCCTTAATGAGGAAAATATTTAAACTTAATAGGTAACTAGTAAAAGTGAAGGGAGATACTGATGATGAAACTATATAAATTACTTCAGGATATAGAAGTGATTGAATCCTGGCAGGAAAAGAATGTTAATATAGAAGGCATTGCTTATAATTCTAAAAAGATAAAGCCTGGGGACTTATTTGTCTGTATAAAAGGGAATAAAACAGATGGTCATAGATATATACCACAAGCCATTGAAAAAGGGGCAGTAGCAATTATTGTGGAAGATTATCAACAAGTTCCAAATATTCCCCAATTCCGTGTAAAAGACACTCGCCAAGCTTTGGCGGCTTTAAGCCATGCCTATTATAATCATCCTTCTGAAAAAATGAAGGTAATTGGCATTACAGCAACTAATGGAAAGACCTCTACTTCCTTTATGATTAATGCTATTTTAGAAAAGTATGAATTAAAAACAGGAATAATAGGAACCGTCATGGTGAAGTATGGTAACTATATAGAACCTTCTATATTGACAACCCCAGAATCTTTAGACCTTCAACGTTATTTTTCACAGATGAGAAGACAAAATGTATCCCATGTAGTAATGGAAGTCTCGTCCTCTGCCTTAGAGTTAAATAGGGTGGGTAATGTTGATTTTGATATAGTAACTTTAAACAATATAGGAAGAGAGCATATTGATCTACATGGTTCCTTTGATAAATATTTTGAAGCTAAGGCTAGTTTAATAAGAAATGCAAAGCCTTCAGCATGGGCTATATTAAACTTAGATTGTCCTTATTCTAAATCCTTAATAGATGAAACCCAAGCTAAAGTTCTAACCTTTGGAGTGAAGGACAGAACTGGCCATTTATCCTGTAGCCATTTAGATTTATCTACAGGGCGACCTAAATTTAAAGTTCAAATTCAAAAGCCAATTAAAGTTGGAGAAATAGAATATAAGCCTCAAGAATTTAGAGTAGATTTATCCGTTCCAGGGTATCATTCCGTTTATAACTCAATGGTAGCCATAGCTATTGGATTATTATCTGGTGTACCTATTCCTGTAATTCAGGAGGCAATTAATTCTTTTAAAGGTGTTGAAAGACGTTTTCAAATTATTTATGATGGAAACATTAAAATAATAGATGATCATTTTGCAAACCCTGGAAATATCAATGTAACATTGGAAACCCTGAGTATGATGGATTATAATAATTTACATCTTATATATGCTATTAGAGGCAGTCGAGGAGTAACTACTAATAGAGAAAATGCAAGGACTATGGTTAAATGGGCTTCAAAACTAGGCATAAAAGAATTGGTTGCTACATTAAGCAAATCTCATGTTGGAGAAAAAGATAGGGTAACAGATGAAGAAATAGAAGTATTTAAAGAGATAATGGATGAAGCAAAAATTAAAGTCCATCTATTTGATGAATTACCAGAGGCTATATCCTATGGATTATCCAATGTATCAAAAGATGATATTGTACTTCTAGCAGGATGTCAGGGAATGGACTATGGTGCAAAGGTTGCCTTAGAAGAGATATATAAGCTAAAACCAGACATGGATAAAAGAGAGTTATTTGGAGCATTACAAAATAGAATAGCTGGGATATCATAATAAAAGGAAGGGGAAACTCTTTCATATACAAAAGAATCCAAATACATTAATATACTAAAAAAGGCGCAATGTAATTTATAAACATTGCGCTTTTTTAGTATATTATTTCTTATAATTTTTTCTTGCTTTTTCGTCTCCTATTGTAAACATATTTATACCCTTTTTGTTTTCCATTTACCTCTTTTATAATGGGTTAATATTACAATAATTTCTCCGATCTCAGCTGCTAAGAAGCTAAGCCAAACATAGATAACTGGAAGGTTTAATATTTTTGTAGTAATAAAAAGCATGGGAACTTGCACTCCCCATCTAGAGATAATACTAGATAATAGATAAGGTATATTATGGCCAGAACCGGTAAATACAGAACCTAATCCCATAGACCATCCAGCCAATATTAGAGCGGGAATCAATATTCTTATCATAGGAACGCCTATTTTAATAACTTCTGGATCTTCTATAAAAATGGCCATTATTTTGTCTGGTATCAATATGGATATAATTGATAGAAGTCCCATCATTACTACATTAGTTAAAGCAGCAAATTTTGCTGTATCCTTTGCTTTATCAACATCTTCTGCACCTAAAGCTTGCCCTACTATTGTACTTGATCCCATAACTATACCTATAATAGGCATAAAGGAAAAGCTAAAAAGCCTGCCACCTATACCCATGGCAGCTACAGTATTCGTTCCATATATTGATACAAATTTCAGTGTAGCAATACTAGATAGATTTCTCATAAGAACTTCTACACCAGTTGGTAATCCTATAGTTAACAACTTTTTATCGATTTCCCAATCCAATTGAAACAATCCTTTAAAGGTTATTTTTAGCTTATCGTTTCCTTTAAGCAATATATAAAAACCTAAGGAGAAGGCTATTACCGTAGAAATAACCGTAGCTAAAGCTGCACCAAAAACTCCCATGTTAAAGCCTGGAATATTGGTCCCTGGAATCTTATCAAACATGAATATAGGGTCTAAAACAATGTTAGTTATTGAAGATATAACCATTATTTTCATAGGAGTTTTAGCGTCTCCCAAACATCTTAATGCAGTATTTACTGAATAGGAAGAAAACATTATGGGAAGGAAAAACATTCTTATATAACCATAGTCCAGGGCAGCTTTAATGACAACCTCATCTGTAGAGAAAAATGACAATAATGGTTTTAATATTATTGAAATAATAATTGCTGATAGAATGGCGACTAAGGCCTTAAAGGTTAAAGTTTGTTCTACCACCTTCCTAGTACGCTGAACATCTTTTCTTCCATAACCTTGTGTAATTAAAGAAATGGAGCTAGTACCTATAATTTCATTTAGGACTGAAACTAGCCAAAACACAGTGGAAAAAATAGTAACTCCTGCTACTGCAGAAGCTGATATTCGACCAATCCATATCATATCTACCATGTCATATACGGCTTGCAATACAAAACCAAGCATAGTAGGTATGGAAATTTTAAGCAGGTTCTTTCTTAAATCACCTGTTAATAGTTCGTTATTTTCTATATTATTCATCTTATTCCCCCTCGAAAATAATTGGGTACCTTAAAAGATATATATATATACTAATATATTTTCTATAATTTAGCAATATCATTAAAATATTAAACAAAATACGTTAATAAATATATATTATTATGAAATACTGTTATAATGAATATATAATTTATACAAGGGGGCATGTTTTATGAAGATATATATAAGTGCTGATATTGAAGGGATTACTGGGGTTACCCACTGGAATGAAACAGAAAAACCTGAAACAGACCATAAGGAGTTTGCACATCAAATGACATTAGAAGTAAAGGCTGCTTGCGAAGGCGCTATAAATGCAGGAGTAGATGAAATATGGGTTAAGGATGCTCATGATAGCGGAAGGAATATAGATCATAATCTATTACCTAAAAACACTAAACTCATAAGGGGATGGAGTGGACATATGTATTCTATGGTGCAAGAGCTTGATGAAACCTTTGATGCACTATTGTTTATAGGTTATCATTCTGCTGGTGGAACAAATACTAATCCTTTATCCCATACTATGAATACAAGTATTGATTATATTAAACTTAACGGGGAATACTTATCAGAGTTTCTTCTTCATTCATATATGGCTACTTATTTAAAAGTACCTGTAGTATTTTTAAGTGGGGATTTAGGATTATGTGATGAAGTAAAAAAAACCAATAGAAATATAGTAACCATACCTGTAAAAGAGGGGAGAGGCAATTCTACCATAAACATACATCCACAATTGGCTTTAGAACTTATAAGAGGTGGAGTAGAGGAAAGTTTAAGTAAGGATTTTTCCCTATATAGGATAGAATTACCAAAGGAATTTCAATTGGAAATAAAGTATAATCAACATTCAGAGGCTCTAAGGGCTATGAATTATAAAGGAGTAGCGCAAATTGATTCTAAAAGAATTAGTTTTAAAACAAAAGATTTAATGGAAGTAGTTAGAGCTACAAGATTTCTATTATAAGATTTAATAAATTCATTGATTTTAAGGAGCTTTATTTATATAATAAACTTCTATCTATTATATAATAATATCAATATCAGAGGAAATAAAAGAAATGAGAATAAATGAAGAAAATAGAGAAAATATAATAATAAGAAAAAAAATACTATCCATGATTCTTCCTATTACCCTTGAAAATATTCTACAGATGACAGCGGGAATTGTTTCTATGGCTATGATAGGTAGGATTAATCCTTTAGCTGTTGGAGCTCTAGGAATGAGCAATATTATCTTCAATATGATATGGGCTATATTTAAAGGAGTATCAACAGGTGTATCCGTATTTGTTGCTCAAGCCCATGGTGCTAATAACTATATTAAGTTAAAAAAGATTGTAACCCAGACCTTGTTTTTTTCGGTGTTGTTGGTGGCGGTGTTACAACAACTATTATTTTGGAATGCTGAAACTTTATTGAAGATATTTAACCCTAGTAAAGAATTATTAGCTAATGGGGTGTTGTATCTTAGGACTATTTCCTGGGGATTACCATTTATTACTGTAGTTTTAATAGTAGCTGGAACTTTACAGGGTATGGGGAATGCAAAAATTCCTATGAAGATAGCTTTAATAATGAATTTTGTAAATATTACTTTTAGTTATATATTAATATTTGGAAAACTGGGTATTAATCCTATAGGGCTAAGAGGGGCTGCCTTTGGATTATTAATTGCTCAATTTACTGCTGCAATATTAGGATTAAAGGTGTTATTTGGAAAAGAAGGTACATTAACTACAATAGGAGATAAATTAGCCTTTAAAATTCAATTGAAAGAAGTTTTGCCTATATATAAAGTAGGTCTACCTACTTCCTTTGAAACTATATTCTGGGAAGGGGCTGCCATTCTTATGACAAAGGCTATCCTTACCTATGGAGAAATTGCCTATGCAGCCTATCAGTTAGGATTACAAGCAGAAGCTATTTCCTATATGCCAGCAGCAGGATTTGGGGTAGCAGCAACTACTTTTATTGGACATTCTATAGGATCTCAAAATAGAGAACAAGGGGAAAAATATATCCACCAGTTAATTAAATGGACTAGTATCTTAACCATATTTACTGGAGGAGTATTAATTTTCTTTCCAAAACAGGTTATGAGACTCCTAACTAATGATGGTGAAATTATTAAAATAGGAGCTATGTATTTATTCGTAATGGGTCTGGTTCAAATACCTCAGAATATAAATGGGGTTATTAACGGTGCCATGAGAGGTGCAGGCTATTCTAAAATACCCATGATAGTAGCTATGTTAGGTTTGTGGTTAATAAGGGTACCTCTTTCATTATTAGGAGCTTTTGTGTTTAAAACCAGCATTACTTTTATTTGGATTGCATTAGGATTAGATTTATTATTTAGGTTTATTTGTGGTGTAATAATCTTTAAGAAGAAGGATATATATAAGAGCGAATCTTTAATTGGAGTTGAGGAAAATGAAGGATATAGAAATAGCTAAAAAATATCTAGAAGAAGAAAATTTATGTTTAGCAGTAGTAAAAGATGGCAGATTAATATATAAAAGCTATGATAAAGGCATAAAACCTATCTATACTTTAGCTACTGAAATGGCAGATATAGGAAGGGAATCTTCTATTGCCGATAGAGTGATAGGAAAAGGAGCAGCTATGTTATACAAATATATAGGAGTAAAAGAAATATACGGGAAACTATTATCGGATACTGCTATAGAGACATTAGAAGAAAGCAATATAGTATATAGTTATTACAAAACTTGTACCTATATCAAAAACTGGGATGGAACGGATATGTGCCCTATTGAAAAGATAACAGTTCAGGTTGAAAATACAGAAGAACTTTTAGATAGAATCAAGGACTTTTTAAAAGCTACTAGTAAATAGTAGCTTTTAAACTAATATAGTAGAATGTAAATTAGTAAAAAATATATAGAATACTTAAAAATTAAAGTTCCAGTGTCCATATGTATCTTTATATTTGACACTAAGGACAAAAACTAGGGGGGACCATATGAGGAGTTTTAAGGAGTATCAATATGAAATAATACAGGGACATGAAAATTTGCCGATAAATGTGATAATCCATAGTATTGATGGATTTCAGATGCATTGGCATAAGGAAATAGAAATACTATTAATCCTAGAAGGCAGTGTTAATGTTAGAGTAGGAGAAGAAACCTATTATCTAAAAGAGAATGATTTAATATTAGTAAATTGTAATGAATTACATAGTACAAGAAGGACTAAGGATAATAATGTATTATTGGCTATCCAGATAGATCCAGAGCTTTACAACTATTTTTATCCTCAGTTTAATAAGATAACTTTTGATTGTAAATCCTTTACTTATGGTCAAGAACAGGAAAGGTTTGATATAATCAGGCACTATATTGCAAAGATAGTTTGGAAATTAAATAAAAAGAATAAAGGATACCAATTTGCAATAGGGAACTATCTATATTTATTGGGAAAACATCTTTTAACTAACTTCGATTATTCCATAATAGGTGATGAAGCAGAAGAATTAAGAGATGAAGATCTTGTTAGACTTCAGCGCATAATAGAGTATGTAAATAAAAATATATTTAGAAAGATAACTTTAAAAGAGATTGCAGAGAAAGAACATGTTAATTATTATTATTTATCTCATTTTATAAAGGATAAAATGGGCATATCTTTTCAAGAATATATCAATAGTGTAAGATTATTTAATGCAGTAGATATGTTGATAAATACAGATAAAACTATAATAGATATATCCCATACTAGTGGTTTTTCTAACGTAAATTCTTTCAACAGGATTTTTAAAGAAACATATAATTGCTCTCCCACAGAATACAGAAAAAACTCCAAGACTATACTTGAAAATCATAATAATTTCACCAAAGATAAAGCTATTAACAAAAGTAAAACTTATTTAGATGTAGATAGAACAACAGCATTAAGAAAACTATTTACCTATCTAAAGCCTACAGAGGTACAAGTTGAAAATGATTATAATGCTATAGGTAATGTAGAGTATATTTTGGTAAATGGAGGGGATGAAGGTCAAAATTTAGAACATTATTGGCGAGAACTTATTACATTTAGCAGGGCAGCAGAAGGTTTAAGGAGTAATTGGCAAGCTCAGTTAAAAGAATTACAAAAAGAAATTGGATTTAATTATATTAGATTTCATGGCATATTTATGGATGAGATGATGGTATATAACCTTTCTAAGAAAGGTAATGTAGAGTATAACTGGTCTTATGTAGATGAATTATTCGATTTTTTTATGGAGGTCAACATTAAACCCTTTGTAGAATTTGGTTTTATGCCAGATGAATTAAAACGTTCTGATGAAACAGTATTTTGGTGGAAGGGAAATATTTCCCCTCCTAAAGATATAAAACTTTGGACGGATTTGGTGGAAGAATTTATAAAGCATTGTATAAATAGATACGGCCTAAAAGAAGTGGAAACTTGGTATTTTGAAGTATGGAACGAACCAGAATATGAATATGTTTTTTGGGCAGGAAGTAAGGAGGAGTATTTTGAATTCTATCGAGAAACTGCATTGGCTATTAAGTCAATATCTGGAAACTTAAAAGTAGGAGGGCCTGCCATAACCCATGGGGCTATATTAGATAGCGACTGGCTGGAAGATTTTTTAGTATTTTGTAATAGGAATAAAGTTCCCCTAGATTTTTTATCGGCTCATATATATCCAGAATATGTATGCCAGGAAGCACTAGAAAAACTTCCCTCCTACTTTGAAAAAGGCATGGATGTGGTTGATATCATACCACTTGTTAAGAAAATATACCATGATAGAAATCATACTTTCAATACCATTAACAGAATTAATAATATAGTAGAAACAAATCTAAAGGGGAAACCAGAAATCCATATTACAGAATGGAATGCCTCCTCTTATTTTGGTAATCTTATTCACGATACATCCTATGTAGCAACCTTTATCATAAAAAATGTATTAGATTCTATTAATACGGTTAATTCCTTAGGATACTGGACCTTTACTGATATATTTGAAGAGCATAAGTTGGGAATGTCACATTTTCATGGAGGATTTGGTCTAATAAATAAAGATGGACTAAAAAAATCATCTTATTATGCCTATTATCTATTATCTAAATTAGGGGATAGGGTTATTGGACAAGGAGAGGATTATATAATAACTAAATCTGGTAAGGATATTCAGATATTAGCATATAATTATGCTTATTTCGACGATTTGTTTTTATCTGGAGACACTTCCCATATAAATCATAAGGAGAGATATTTGATTTATGAGAACAAAGAGATTAAGGAAATAGAATTTAATATAAAGGGTGTTATGGGAGATTATAAAATAACCAATTATAAACTAAATAGAGGAAAGGGCTCTGTATTTGATGAGTGGATTAAAATGGGTGCACCAGAAAATATGTCAATGGAAGAGATAGAATATTTGAAGGGAAAAGCTAAGCCAGAAATGGTAGTAGAATATGTGGAGTTAGATGGAGAATATAGAACAGTATTTCAAGTGCCAGTTCATGGAGTGGAGATGGTGATATTGGAGAAGAGAGTGTAAGCTATGGATATTATCAGGTATCTGTAGTTTTTTTGTTGTTTATATAATGTAATTTTTAGAGGCAGTTGGAGTTAACTTGGAAAAAATTTTCAAATCCAGCAAAAAACAATGACTATTAAAACAAAAAACAAGAAGAGGTAATTAATAAGATTTGATACTATAAAAAATAGGCAAATTATGACTATAGATACAAATTGTATAGAAAAATTGACAAGAAAATTAAATATAACTTGAAACTTGACAATTGAAAAGGGAGGAGATAAATTGAAATTTTTAAATACAACTAAATATAGGATAAGTATGCTAGTTGTTATGATAATGTTATTGCAGGTGTTGATGCCTATGATTGGGGATGTGGTATGGGCTGAGGAGTTAGTGGAGCCTGAGATAGTAGAGGGGCAGGAACTTGGTGAAACCACAGAAGAACCATCAGAAAGGGAACCAGGAGAGCCGATTGAGGATGAAATGGCCGAACTAGGAGATTCGGATGAGCTAGAAACTGGGGAAATGACTGAAGAAGAAAACGAAATAGAAACACAAGGTGGATTAACTGATGATTTTAAATCCCTAACTAACGTAGAAAACACAGATCCTGTTAAATTTACAGAAATTAACTTAGTTTTCAAAAAAGATGGGGAAGAAATAAAAGGCCCACCTTATCCACTAGATGCAGATGTAACAATGGAATTTAAATTTGAAATTGGTGATAATGTAGATGTGGATATAGATAAAATTTATACTTTCAAGATTGCAGATGAAATAAAGATATCAGAAAACAAGACAATCGATTTGCTACATGACATAGATGGTAATAAACTAGGTGAAATTGAGATAGATGAAGATGGAACTATGACTATTCAATTTTTACCTATAATTAATAAAGAATATGATGAGGGAAGAACTGGTTGGGCAAGGGTAACTGGCAAACTAATTGAAGATAGTCTAGAAAATGGTGGGAATAAGGAGATCAAATTTGAAGTTCCAGGTGGAACAATTATAAAAAAAGTTGAGTTTGAAAAAATTGTTGAGACAGAAGAAGTAACTTTAACTAAAAAAGGTAATTATGATAATGATAAAAATGAAATAGAGTGGACTATCACCGTTAATCCAAAAACTCAACCAGAAGGTAGAGAAATAAGTAATGTAAAAATAAAAGATATAATACAAGAAGGACAGACTTATATAGAAGGAACCTTCAGTATTGAACCAGAAGCAAAGGGTGAATTTAGATATGAAAATGAAACAATAACATATGATTTTAAAGAACCAATAAAAGATGGTACTAGATATACAATAAAATTTAAAACAAAACCAAATTTATCTGCTTTTAAGCCTGAAAATGAAGGGAATGAAATTACTTTTAAGAACAAGGTAACTGGTACCTATGGGGATGATAATACTCCAACAAATGAGCCAGAGGATTCGGTTGGGACGACAGTAAACTTTATCAAGAAAAATGGTGGATTTGTACCTAATAAAAGTGGAAATAGAGACGATGATAAGATTACTTGGACAATAGAAATAAACAACAATAACTTGGAACTTCCTTCAGATACTAAATTAGAAGATACTATTCCAACAGGATTGAAATTAATAGAAAGTTCAATTAAACTTGAGCCGTCAGAGATTCAATATAATTTGACCGAAGAAGGCAATAAATTCATAATAAAATTCCCCAAGGGATTAGATAAAAAACTTACCATAACCTATGATACCAGAATAGTAGATATAGAAGCATATGAACCTGATAAAACTAAAACTTATATTAATAAAGCAACTTTGAGTTGGGGTAACGAAAATCTTGCAGAATCAGAGGAAGGAGTCTCTCTACCTAGGACTGTAATCTCAAAAGAAGGCATTGGCTATGATAGAGCTGAACATAAGGTATATTGGACTATAACAATAAATGAAAACAAGCTAGATATACAAAATCCTGTAGTAACAGATATACTTCCAGATGAGTTGGAATATGTATCTCATACCGTTGATAAAGATACTTGGCAATTTGAGGAGAAAGGACAGAACTTAAAATTCAGTTATGATGGAGAAATTAATGATACCTATACCATTAATTTAGTTACAAAGATTAAAGATGAATATAAACATTTATATGGCGCAAATAATAATGAAACATTTAAAAATACTGTGAAGATTAATGGTAACAACATAAATGAAAGGGAGACAGGTGGTGACCAAAGCTATATAAGTAAGGTAATAGAAAAGACAGGCACAGGATATAATTATCTTACCCGTGAAGCATTTTGGAAGATAGTTGTAAATGAAAATAAAATGAAAATTAATAATGCTGTAGTTGTAGATGAGATACTTGGAGAATTCCATAAATTTGATGGCGAATTAAAAATAGGTAACACAGCATCAACAGAAGGTGAAGGAGTTAACCAATATAAGCTTGAAGGAAATAAATTGACAATAAATCTTGGAAATATTGAAGATGTGGTAACTATCACCTTTAAAACCAAAATACCTGAAGATAAAGTTCATGATTTCCTTAAAACAAATGGAGATAAAAAATTAGAGAACAAAGCAACATTAACAGGAGATCAAATTAAAGAAAGTGGAGAGTCATGGACAGGAGAAAATATAATCAAAAACACCATAGTTGGTAAAGAAGGAATCTACCAAAGGCATAATGATTATATCGATTGGGAAGTAACCATCAATACCAATCAGCTAGAATTAATAGATGTAAAACTTACTGATAAGTTACAAGATAAATTAATCTTGGATACTACTACTGTTAAACTATATAAACTAATAGTAGATGATAAGGGGAAATACACCCCAGTAGAAGATGAGAGTCCTATTGGTACAAAATATGATGTAGATACTAATACTGTAGAGTTTAGTCTAGGTGATATTAAAGATGCATATATTTTAAAATTTACAACAGACATAGATGGAGAAAGTATAAGTGATGAATCCTTTAAAAATGAAATAATGCTAAAAGGAACTGCAGTTGAGCAATCACATACTAGTAAAGCGATATCAATATATTTTGATAATGCAGCAGCTGGAGGTACAGGAAGCAAGACAAGAGGTAGCATTAAGATTGTTAAAACAGATAAAGATACTAATGAAAAACTGTCCAATATTAAATTTGAACTACTTGATAAGGATAAAAAATCTTTATCGCCAGCTGTTATTGGGGAAACAGATGAAAATGGTGAGATTTTATTTGATGACTTACGGATGGGAACCTACTATATAAGGGAAATAGAAACGCCTACAGAATATTATCTAATTGAAGATACCGAAGTTGAACTTAAAAAAGGTGTTGATACTAAACATATAAAGGTTGATATTAAGAATGAAAAGATAAAGGGCAATATAGAGTTCACTAAATATGGAGAAGATGATGACATACTAGAAGGTGCAGAGTTTACATTATACCATGAATCTGACAAAGAATTAGAATCCCCAGTCCAAGTTGCAATAAGCAATAATAAAGGGGAAGTTAAATTTGTGGATGTAGAATATGGTGAATATATAATCATAGAAACCGACCCGCCAGAAGGATATAATCCTATAGAACCCGTAGAGGTTTCCATAACTACACATGGTGAAACCATTAAGATAAATGGTGGAAGTATATCCAATACTAGAATTAGAGGAGATTTTGAATTACTAAAAGTAGATAGATATACAAATAAACCATTAAAGAATGCTAAAATTGCAGTTTATACTGAAAAAGATGAACTAGTAGAAGAAAAAACTACTGATGAAACAGGTATAATAAGGTTTGAAAATTTAGTATATGGTAAATATTATTTTAAAGAGACTCAAGCACCATCAGGATATGTACGAAACAATGAAAAACATCCTTTTGAAATCAAAGAGGACAAGGTAGTAGTAAAAGTAACCTTTGAAAACAGAAGGATACCAACAGACCCAGAAATACCATACGAACCTCCTACTCCTGAAGGCAGAATAAAGATAATTAAAAAAGCATTAGGTTCTAATGAATTACTACAAGATGCGGAATTCAATATATTAAATTCTGCAAATCGAGTAGTAGGTACATTAAAAACTAATAGTAAAGGTGAAGCTATATCTAATTATCTACCTGTAGGAACATATACAATCAAAGAAGTAAAGGCACCAGAAGGCTATATGTTAAACGAAGAAATAATAAAGAAAAACATAACCGATGGAACTACAATAGAGCTTGTAATCTATAACGAAGAGGATAAGCCAGAAGAACCAGAAAATCCTACAGAACCAACGGAGCCAGAAGACCCAACAGATCCAGAAGATCCTACAATAGACATAGATGAGGATGGCAATCCAAAAGGTGGCACAGATGTAGATAAAGAAGACGACCCAACAATTGGTTTAGATGACAATACACCAAAAGGTGGGCTAGATGTAGACAAGCCAACATTACCTAAAACGGGGGAAAACAATAATATAATTTTCTACTTAATAGGCTTAATACTAATAGCATTAGGCTTTGCATTTAGAAGAAAAACAGCATAGATTTATTAGGCAGAGGGAACTCTGCCTTTTCTATATTTCAATATCCCAATCTGTAATAGGTTATAATCATGCAATATTAACAGTGAATTTTTCTAATCAATTGGATATTCATCTACCAATTCCCCTAGGGCAAAAAATCTCTTTCCTGTCTTAGAAGAATAGTAACAGGTCATCAAGGAGATTATAGGTTTACCCTTTTCACCTGCTTTTTTATCGGATAGCATTTCCATAGCAGTATCGAGAACAACTACAGTATCATATATATTGTATTCATAGATTTTTTCCCCATCTGATATATAAACTAAATCTCCTATTTCAATGTCCATCAAACTTCCAAACAGTAAGTCTTTATTTTTCATATAATGCCCTGCTAAAGTGAAGTTTCCTAGGCCAAAAGATTGGTCTAGCTTCATAGTAGCAGCACCTACCATAAGATTAGCATCGGACAAACCTTTCATTATAGGTAGGTTTATATCCAAATCGGGAATTAATATAGTCCCAATTACAAGTTTTCTGTTAAAATTCATAGAACCTTTTATTATAGATTTTATATCTACATCCTCTATAGCAGAAAAGTCAAATTCTACCTCCAACTGGTCATTTTGATTATTAGCCTTAATAATTTCATTGGTAACTTCTTCGCTTATTATAGATTTGCTATAATACTTGATTATCTGCTCTGTTATAAAAGGAGTCAACAGGAATAATATGCCTATTATAATCAATAATATAGGTATTACTTTTTTCATAATTATACCTCCAAAGGATTTATATTAATTATACCAAATATCCTCATATATAAATAAATATTTTAATTTAGGTATAGAAAGCTATGGACAATAAGGACAAGCCATTGTATAATAATGGTAAAGTATATAGATTATTGGTGACTTTCCACCGATAAAGGCAAATCTAACGAAAGTTAGGGACGCAAAACTAAAGGGCCTTCCTTAGGAGACTAAGATGGCAGCCAGTTACCGAAAGGAGAGTTTTATTTGTTTAAAAAACGTATTGTAAGCCTTAGCATAATTTTTATTTTAATTTTTACTTCAGCAACTAGCTTTTCTAAAGAAGCTATTTTATCTAATAGTTTTGACAAAGGTAAATTGGATAAAGGTTTAATAAGTATCAATTATAGTCCTTCAAAAAATTCAAAGCTAAAGGTAATGATAAGTAAAGGAACTAGTAAATATACCTATGACATAAGAACAAACAATCAATTTCCCCTTCAATTAGGTGATGGTAAATATACTATTTCAATACTAGAAAATATTGAAGGGAACAAATATAGATTGTTAGAAAAAGAGGAATTAAATCTAGGTTTAATAGATAAGAATAAAGTATTTCTACAATCCATCCAGCTTATTAATTGGAATGAAGATATGGAAGCTATAAAGAAAGCAAAAGATCTTACTAAAGATGCAAAAAGTGATTTAGATAAAGTTAAAGCTATACATAGTTATATAGTAAATAACATTAGCTATGATAAAGAGAAGATAAAAAACTTACAGGCAGGTTACTTACCTTCCATTGAGGAAACATTTAAATCCTCTAAGGGAATATGTTATGATTACTCAGCTTTATTTTCAGCAATGCTAAGAAGTATTGGTATTCCAACTAAATTAGTTATGGGGTATAATAATGATATTAAAGAATACCATGCTTGGAATCAAGTATATTTAAAAGAAACAAATGAATGGATTATTATAGATACTACATATGATTCTGCATATGTGAAAAATGAATTATCAGTTCCAATGATAAAGAATCCAAAAGAATATTTAGTGGAAAAAGAATATTAAGGTTTATTTTAATAAAAACCATATATGTTTATAACCCATTTGCTATTTATAAATGAAAAGCAAATGGGTTTATTATTAATCATATGATATACTTATTTTAAGTATATAAGGAAGGAGCTATTAGTATGAACTTACTTATTAAAAATATCACTATAGTACCTATGGATTGCAAAGAAGAAGTATTAGAAAATGCTAATATCTACATTGAAGAAGATAAAATAAAGCATATTGGTGAATTGAGAGAGGATATAAAGATAGATAGAACCATAGACGGTAAAAATAAAGTAGCAATACCAGGGTTAATAAATGCTCATACTCATATTGGAATGTCTTTACTTAGAAATTATGCTGATGATTTACCATTACATGAATGGTTAACTCAGAAAATATGGCCCATAGAGGCAAATCTTAAAAGAGAAGATATTTATTGGGGTTCCCTTTTAAGTATGGTAGAGATGATTCAAACTGGTACTACTGCTTTTTGTGATATGTATTTTTTCATGGATGAAGTAGGAAAGGGTTTGGAAGAGTCGGGGATGAGAGGGATTTTGACAAGGGGTCTTATAGAAGAACCAGGCAAAGAGAAAGAAAAATTAGATGATACAAGGAGTCTATATAATAACTGGAATGATAAAGGTAATGGAAGAATTAAGGTAATGGTAGCACCTCATGCACCTTATACCTGTAGTCCTGATTATTTAGAAGATATAATGGATTTAGCCTATGAATTGGATACTGGTATCCATATCCATTTATCAGAGACTAAAAAGGAAGTAGAGGATAGTTTTAAAACCTATGGCAAATCTCCTATAAAACATGTATATGATTTAGGATTATTTAGATTACCTACTATAGCTGCCCACTGTGTCCATATCAATCATGAGGATATAAAAATATTAAAGGAAAACAATGTAAGTCCTGTAAATAATCCAACTAGTAATTTAAAACTTGCTAGTGGATTCGCTCCCATAGATGAAATGCTTAAGTTTGGAGTAAATGTAAGTTTAGGAACGGATGGCTCATCTAGCAATAATAATTTAAATATGTTTGAAGAAATACACTTAGCTTCAATTGTGAATAAAGCTGTAAATATGAACGCTATATCAGTACCAGCTATAACTGCACTGAGAATGGCAACAATAAACGGTGCCAAAGCTTTACTATGGGATAAAGAAATAGGGTCTATAGAAATAGGGAAAAAAGCAGATATAGTTTTAATTGACATGAAGAAACCTCATCTATATCCATTACACAATGTAATATCATCTTTAGCCTATTCAGTACAAGGGTCTGATGTGGATACGGTAATAGTAGATGGAAAAATAATAATGGAGAAGAGAGAGATAAAAACTTTAGATGTAGAAAAGATTATGTATAATGCAGAAAAATCTGCTAAGGATTTAATAAATAGATAATATTTTATTAAGAAACACCCTAGCTAGGGTGTTTCTTCGTAAGGTTAGATCCTGTATAAAACAAGATACTAGCCGTAAGCCTAATGACTGCAATTATTATTAAAGAAATTTTTATGTTAGTCATATTCATTATCTTAACACCTAGAATAGGGGATATTGCTGAAATTATTGCTATCATTGTATTATATACTCCGATATATATTGTTCTATTATTATTTGGTATTATTTCAAGCAATATGCTAAATAGCAAAGAGGTTGTCCCTGCTACAGATACTCCAATAATTATATTGAAAAGAACTAACATAAATAAACTTCTCGATAATGCGTATAGTATGGGTGTTATACCCATGCCAATAATGGCAATAGTCAAGGCAATACCATTGCCTTTTTTTTCTGCAAAAGAAGCCCATTTTGTATAGGTGGCTATAGAGGATATACCACTAGCGATAGACATGATACTTAGCCATGTCTCGTTTGCTTTTAGTATTTTAATAATATATATATTAAATAAGGGTTGAGCACCAACCCATCCTATATGAAAAAACAAGGAACATATTGTAAATATGATAAATTTTTTTCGTTTTGGTAGATTTTTAATTACATCTTTTAAAGATGCAATATAGTTAGAGGATACTTTTTCATTTTTATTAACACCTTTAAATTTAAAATAAAAAACAACCTCAATAAATGCTAGCACAAAAGCAATAATAAAAAATATTTGATATAATTTTATGGTATCTGCTGGAGATTTAGGCAAGGAAGTTAGTAGCCTACCAGATATGAAGGTTATAATAATTCCTACTGTTGAAGAATACCTATATCTTAATCCCATAGCCTTACCTCTATCTTGGGTTAAAAACACATCTCCCATACTAGATTGATATCCCATGTTTCCTATAGCACCAGGGAGATTCATAAATCCAACTAAAAAGATAAACAAGCTAGCTTGATTCAGGTTTAAAAAAGGTATAAAGGCCATAAAAAGATAGAAGAATTTTTGAATAAGCATAATTGAACCTACAACTTTTTGTTTATTCTTCAAGCTCTCTATTAATATAGCACCTGGAATAAAAGCTAAAATGCTAAAAAAATGGGGTAATGATGTAAGATATGCAATTTGATAATCTGTAGCTCCTAATCTTTCAGCAAACTTTGCAAAATATGGATTTACTAAATTTAAAGCAGCAGTAGCTAAAATACCATTTATTATATTTGTTCTAATATTATACTCTAAATATTCTTCTTGTATGGAATAGCTTTCTTCCATTTATTATGTACACCTACCTATATACTATTTAGACCCTCTAAATAGTATATATCAAAAGGCAATCTATTTCCATAGATAAATATTGATAATCAAAATTAGCCCTAAAACCTTATTAAATACCTGTAATTTTTATAGTATAATCTAAATAAGGGGGGTAGTATAATGGCCTTTAAGAATATAAATTTAGATGAAAACATTATTCTTAAGAATAAAATACCTTTACTAATAGAAGATAAAAATTGGTTAAAATTATTTGGCAATGTGAACAATAGAAATATTCAATATATAAAAGAAGAATTAATAGAACAAGTAAAGGCACAAAGAGAATTAGAAAGAAAAGAGGAAATACTTCAAAAAGAAAAAACCCTTGCTATGAAAATGATTTTAGGTATATCAAATGCAATTAATAATGAAAACAAAACCCATCCCATTGGGTTGTTAGATGAATACAAAGAAAAAATCGAGACCATAAATGAGGAGTTAAATGAAATAGTTTTTCAATTAGAGACTATTCCTCAACAGATTAGAGAATTAAACTTTAATCTATTAAAAGCTACTGTTTATTATGGTTATAAAGAGCTTAAAGATAAAGAAAAAAAATTGAAGGATGTCACTGATGAGTTAGATACTATGAGAGATAGGATAAAAATATTGATAAATGAGAAGTATGATTATGAAGAGTGGATAAATTTAACTTATTCTTTTTTACATGGTTTATTGGGGAATAAGGAAATTGAAAAGTTAGATGAGCAAATTTTTAAATAAAGGAGAATCTATATGATTTTAGGTAACGGAGTGGATATAGTGAAAATATCTAGAATAGAAAATTTGTTGATAAAAAAAAGAGACCAGTTTCTAACGAGAGTATTTACACAAAAGGAAATAGAATATATTAAAAAGAAAAACTATACTCCCCAAACCGTATCTGGAATATTTGCTGCTAAAGAATCTATATCTAAATTACTTGGTACAGGAATAGGTAATGTAAATTGGAAGGATATAGAGATTCTTCATGACCATAATGGGGAACCCAATGTAAATTTATATAACCAAGGATTGAATATTTCTAATGATTTAGGTATTCATAATATTAAACTATCTATATCCCATGAAAAGGAATATGCTATTGCTTCTGCAATTGGTGAAGGTGAATCCTATAATTTAAAGATTAAAGTTCCTGATAATATTAGGAGTATTTTACCTAAAAGAGAAATAGAATCTCATAAAGGGACTTTTGGTAGAATAGGAATAATAGCTGGTAGTAAAGATATGATTGGTGCCTCTTGTTTAGCTACTATGGCAGCTTTAAGAAGTGGAAGTGGTTTAGTCTATACTATTATACCTAATAGTTTATATGATATTATTTCTATTAAATTAACAGAAGCAATAATTAAACCTGTAGAAGATGAAAATACAGGTCATTTTATTTTGTCTTCTTTTGATGAGATAAAAAAGATAATAGAGGAGATGGATGTATTAGCAATAGGCCCTGGGATAGGAGTTGATGAAGATAGGATTGAATTGGTGAACAAAATATTATTAAATTTTGAAAGGCCAATAGTATTAGATGCAGATGGTATAAATTGTATATCCAAGGGCAATTCAGATATATTATTGAATAGAAGGGCAGATACCATTATAACCCCTCACCCAGGTGAATTTTCAAGACTATTGAACATAGATACAAAGGTAATACAAAAAAATCGGATAGAATATTCTAAACATGTATCGAATAAATATAATGTAATAACAGTGCTTAAAGGTGCTAATACCATCGTAAGCAATCCAAAAGGGGAAATATATGTAAATCCTACAGGGAATCCCGGAATGGCCACAGCAGGTAGTGGAGATGTGTTAACAGGGATAATAGCCAGCTTTATAGGTCAGGGAATAAGTTCTTTCAAAGCAGCTAAATTAGGAGTATATTGCCATGGGTTAGCTGGTGATTTAGCAAAGAAGGATAAAGGTGAATATGGAATGATTTCTAGGGATATATTGGACAATATACCTTATAGCATTAAAAAGGTTAAAGATTGAGTTCTGATTAGAATATCTATTATGGAAAATATTAAAATATTAAACAAATTTGGTTAAAAAAGAAGGATTTTGTATCTAATAGGTTGAATATATAAGGTGGAAGATATAATATAGACTATAGATTTTATTAACTATACAAAAGATAAAATTAATAATAAGTAACGCTGAGGTGGTAAGATGAAAACTTTAGATGAGGTCAGACCAGTTTGGGTGGAAATAAACTTAGATAATTTAGCTCATAATATGAAAGAGGTGAAGAAAAATATAAAAGAAGGTGTTTTGATAACAGCAGTAGTTAAGGCTAATGCTTATGGCCATGGTTCTGTTAAATCTGCTGAAACTTTTTTAAATAATGGTGCAGATAGATTGGCAGTATCAACTTTATCAGAAGCTATTGAGCTTAGAAAGGCAAATATAGATGTTCCTATACTAATTCTAGGGTACACCCCAAAAGGCCAATACCCTTTAGTAGTAGAATTTAATATTATTCAAACCATATATGATTATGAAAGTGCTAAGGTTCTTTCGGAAGCTGCTGTTAAGTTAGACAAGGCTGGTATTATCCATTTAAAGGTTGATAGTGGCATGGGTAGACTAGGATATTTACCTAAAGATGAAGCTATTGATGAGATTATTAAAATTTCTAATCTTCCAAATATAAAAATCGAAGGAATTTATACCCATTTTGCTACAGCAGATGAAGAGGATAAAACCTATACTAGACTTCAATATGATAGGTTTTCAAAATTTACTGAAAAACTAGAGAAAAGGGGGCTTTCCATACCTATTAAACATGTATCTAATAGTGCAGCTATAATGGATTTTCCTGAATACAATCTAAATATGGTTAGAGCAGGAATTATGATATATGGACTCTATCCTTCTAATGAAGTAAATAAGGAAAGAGTAAATCTTAAACCTGCCATGACCTTGAAGTCTAAAATTTCCTACATTAAAAATGTCCCTAAAGGTACTGGAATTAGTTATGGGCAAATTTTTGTTACTGAAAGGGAATCTAAAATTGCTACTATTCCTATAGGATATGCTGATGGCTTTACAAGATTATTAACATCCAAAGCAGAAGCCTATCTAAAAGGGAAAAGAGTACCTGTAGTAGGGAAAATATGTATGGATCAATGTATGCTAGATATTACAGATTTAGAAGATGTAAGTATAGGAGATGAAGTAGTTTTATTTGGATACGGTGAAGAGGGTTATCCTCATGTAGATGAAGTTGCAGATAAGTTAAAGACTATAAACTATGAAATAGTATGTATGGTGGGAAGGAGGGTTCCCAGAGTATATATTAAGGATGGTAAGATAATAGATGTAGAAGATTATCTATTAGATTAGCCAAATTTTGAATAAATAATTGTTCATATTGACACAATTAATGTAAAGAATATATAATTGATATGTATTACTACGGCTGAGCTTATCTTATTAGGTTTTAGGAGAAACATTTGCTTGGGGGTGCAAACTTAATGGCTGAAACTAAAAAAATCATGGTTAGTTTACCAAATAGTTTATTAAAAGAGGTGGACTTTATCGTTTCTATGGAAAAGAAAAATAGAAGTGAATTTGTTAAAGAAGCTATGAAATTGTATATTCGTGAAAAAAGGCGAGTGGAAGTTTCTCAAAGACTGAAGGATGGATATGTAGAGATGAGTAAAATTAATTTAGCTCTTGCTGAAATAGGTTTTGAACAAGATATGGTAGAATTAATTGTATACGAAACAAAGCTAACTGGGTGTGAAAAAATGTGAATGTAAAAAGAGGAGATGTTTTTTATGCTGACCTGAGTCCAGTTGTTGGCTCAGAACAAGGGGGAGTAAGACCTGTTCTTGTTATCCAAAATGATATTGGCAACAAGTATAGCCCTACTATTATCGTAGCGGCTATTACTTCTCAAATTAACAAAGCAAAGCTACCTACCCACGTAGAAATCAGTGCTCCTGAGTATGGCCTTCCTAAAGATTCGGTAGTATTGTTAGAGCAGGTTAGAACCATAGATAAAAAGAGACTGAGAGAAAAAATTGGTAGATTTAATGATGAAATGATGGAAAAGGTAGATGATTGTTTAAAAATAAGTTTAGGATTAATAGATTTATAAAAAATAAGCATTAATTAAATATGCTTATTTTTTTAATTTCTTTAAAAGGTTAGCAAATTATAGTATAATCAAATGAAGAAGGAATAGTATTTTAGATGGAAAGTAGGTGTTTCAACTTGGTAGATAAAGAAGATATTATATATACATGCAAATTAAGTAGTGAACTTAGTGAAAAGGAAAAAAGTAGTTTTATAGAAGTGTTCAATACAGTTTTTCATACCAAGTATAATTTAGAATGGTTTAATTGGAAATATTTAGACAATATATATGGGGATTCATACATAGTTTTAGCATATGACGGAGAAGAGCTAATCGGGATTAGAGTTTTTTGGAGAAATGACATAGAAGGCCATTTATCCTACCAACCTTGTGATACCGCTGTTCTAGAAAGATATAGGGGGAAAGGTATCTTTACAAAGTCTAGTTTAATAGCTTTGGAAAATACAAAAGGAGCTTTTATTTATAATTTTCCTAATGAAAATTCTTTACCAGGAAATCTAAAATTAGGTTGGGAAATCAACAAATATTGTTATTTAGAACCTGTATTTAGCAAATCTAAATTAAAAGATGAAACCCATTATATTCATGAAGATTATTTGGTTTGGAGATTTATAAAATCACCAATAAAAAAATATCATTATTACCAAAAAGATAATCAATCCTATTTACTATTTGAAAGGGGAAAAAATATATATTATATTTTAGGAAGATTTAATAGTGAATATAATGAATATTTCATGAAGGCGGATTTTCCCTTATTATTTAAATATACCACTAAAGAGACTGTTATTTATAAAATATTTAAAAACAGAGCAACTATAGTTTCTTTTAATAATGGAATTAAAGGGATAGAAAAAATCCAAATTCCTATATATAAAGGAGATTACTTTTAAACTAGGCTAAATAAGGGGGAAAATAAAAATGAGAAATAATAGAATGAATGGAACCATATTGATTTTAGGCATAGTATTCATAATATTAGGTAGCACCGTTGTTTTTTCAGAACCAGGCTCTGAAAATGATCCTTTAATATCCTTGAGCTATTTAGAGAAGCGAATTGACCAGTTAAAATATTATATAGATGATAAACTATCAAGTGTTGAAGGTAATACTAATTTATCCAATGATTTGGAAGTGGTGGAGATATTAGCTGGACAATCTATTATAGGAGAAAGAGGTACAGAGATTATTTTAAGGGGAGGGAAAGCAGAAATATTAGCTGGTGAATTAGGTGGCTTGTCAGATGTAACTGGTGGAAGGGATTTAAAGATGGGAGAAAATGTTCCTGCAAACCATTTACTTATTGTTCCTAGAGATGATGACAGAGGAGTATATGCTATTACAGATTCCATTTATTTGGTACGAGGTAAATATGAAATTAGATAGTTTTTACGAATAGAGGATGTGAGTCTATGGTTAAAAATTTGGTAAAGAAGGTCCTTAAATACCCTTTAAAATTGACCAACAGCATATATACCTATTTTTATTATAGAAATAGTTCAATGAGAGATAATATTGAAATAGATGCTATGATTAATACAGATGAAAAGGTATTGGTTTTATCACCCCATGTAGATGATGAAACCATAGGTCTTGGAGCTACCTTATTAAAACATAAAAGAGCAGATAATAAAATGGCGTTGGTATACTTAACCGATGGAAGTGGTAGTACAACTGACTTAACTAGTAGCAAATTAATTAATCAAAGAAAAGAAGAAGGGAAAAGGATAAAAGAAGTATATGGATTTGATGCTTTATATTTTTTAGATGAATTAGATGGGCAACTAGATTCTTCCAAAGTAGATTTAATAGAAAAAATTATTAATATATTGGAAGAAGAGAAACCTTCCATTATATATACTCCTTTTATAATTGATGGGCACAAAGATCATGTAGAGACCACAAAAGCTTTAATAAGGGCTTTGAAGGTATGGAATAAAGATTTTGAAAAAATATATATGTATGAAGTAAATTGCCCCATAATCCCCAAATTGGTAAATAGTTTAAGCATAATGGATGAATATTTATATAGTCAAAAAGGGAAAGTATATAATGTTTTTACTTCTCAGTGGGCAATGGGATTTGATGTTTTCAGATTATTAGATAGAAGAAAAAGATTTTTTGTTGAGGATGGGTTTGGGGCAGAAATCTTTGTTAAAGCAAACATTAAAACTTTATTAGAAATAGAAAACATATTAGTAGAGGAAGGATTTAAACCTGAATATTTTAGGCAGTTAAGCAGTGAGTATAACTTGCTCTTATCTTTTGAAACTAATAAAGTCTTGAAGAAAGAATTTAGCCTTAAGCTTAATTCTATATTGTCTAAAGAGTTAACAAAATATAAAATTTGATGATAGGGGCAATAATTTATGTTATAATATTTGGGGTTTTAATTTTGCTTTTAAAGGGAAGGAGGAAGCCCTGAGATAGGGCTATTATGTAATGAAGGTACTTCATTTAATTAGTGGTGGCGATACAGGTGGAGCCAAAACTCATATTATTTCATTGATGAGACAATTAAATAAATTAATAGATGCAAAGGTCATTTGTTTTATTAAAGATACGTTTTTTATAGAAGCTGTAGAAGCAGGAATTAATATTGAAGTATTCCAGCAGAAAAATAGAACAGATATGTCTGTGATTAGTAGGTTAGAAAAGGAAATAAAGAAGGAAGGCTATGATATAATCCATTGTCATGGTGCTAGAGCTAATTTTATCGCTATGTTTTTAAAACATAGGATAAAAAAGCCTATGATAACAACTATACATAGCGATTATAAGCTGGATTTCAAGGATAATTTTTATAAGAAAATAGTATATACTCCTATGAATTCAATAGCTCTAAAAAATTTTGATTATTATATAGCAATTTCAGAAACATTTAAACAGATGTTAGTAAAAAGAGGGTTTAGTGAAGAAAAAATATTTACCGTTTATAATGGTATTGATTTAGAGTCTAAAATTGAATATATTAGCAAAGAAGATTTTTTAAATAGATATAATATTCCTGGAGAAGATAAGATAATAGTTGGTATAATAGCAAGAATAGATTTGGTTAAAGATCATGAAACCTTTATTAAGGCTGCATATAAAGTCCTCCAAAAGAGGAAGGATATTATATTTTTGATTGCAGGAACGGGCAATGATGAGAAGAGGATTAAGTCTTTAGTTAATGAAATGGGGATTAGTGATTATATTTATTTTTTAGGTTTTGTTGATGATCAATATTCATTTTTCAATGCCATAGATATAAATGTATTGACTTCCATTAGTGAAAGTTTTCCCTATGTGATTTTAGAAGGTGCAAGACTTAAAAAGATGACCATTAGTACGGATGTAGGTGGGATTAATCGACTAATTAGAGATGGTTACAATGGATGGTTAATCAAGGTTGGAGATAGTGAAGCTTTAGCAGAAAAACTAGATTACCTTATGGAAAACAAGGAAATGATAAAAACCATGGGGGAAAATTTATTGAATAGTGTTAAGCAAAACTTTTCTTCTAGAAAGATGGCAGAAGAACATTGTAAAATTTATGATTATATTATTCAACATAGGAGGTAGGAAAAGTGAAAATAATTAACGAAAAAGGGAAATTATTCGGGATTATAAACATAATTGATTTAGCTGTAATACTGATAATTGCGTTATTAGCAGTTGGAGGAGTAAAACGTATGAAAAAAAGTCCTGTAGCCATTGCAGAAACCAAAAAGGCTTTGATAACTGTGGAAGTTTCTGATGTGAGAATGGCTACTGTAGATGGTATAGTTATAGGAGATCCATTATATCATTATGATAAAGGTCAATTGCTTGGTGAAATAGTAGATAAGAAAGTAGAACCCTATAAAGAACCTGTTGAGAGTGGAGATGGGAGATGGATTTTAGCAGAAATTCCTGAAAAATATACGGTTATTATGACAGTAGAAGCAGATGTAAAGGAAAATCCAGATGTAGTAATAGCTGGTGGAGAGCAAATCCGAATTGGAGCTCAATTTAGGCTTAAAAATAGAAATGTAGCAGTTATGAGTACTATACTTGGGGTTGAAGTAGAATAAAGGAACTAGGAGTGGTTCTATGTATAATAGTGTAATAGTAGGATTTTTGGTAAAAATTTGGCATATTTTAGAGAAAGGTTATGAACATAGTCTTTTAAAGAAATTTAATGATAAATTGATAAAAGGAGCAAAGCTTTTATCTATTGGTTCTCTCACTATAAGTTTATTTACATCTAGCAGTAGCCTGATAGAGGAAAGTTTGCTTTATAAGTTATATTGTTTCATTATTGATATAATTGTAAAAGTCTTTAGGGAATTAAGAAGAAGGATAAAAAAAGTAAACCATGGAAGTTTAATCTATACTACTATTTATAATCTCTTTTATGATGAAATTCAATTGCAAAGTACTTTTTATATATTTTTCATTGCCTTTGGCATAGGCATTATAGGGAATAATCTAGTTAGGGGATATTATTCAGGAAGATCCTACTTAATCTCTATAGCTTTGATATCTATCTCCCTAATAGGTTTAAAGGTAAAAGAGGATTATAAAAGTATTTTAGAAGGAAGCTATATTTTCAAGTTGGTAAAAAGCATATTTACTATTGATGAGGGAGTGGAACAGTGGTGGTAGAATGTATAAAGAAAAAGGAAATAATTCTCCCAATAGGATTAGGTATAATATTTTCTTTAATATATCATAGATTGCCTTTAAGTTATTTTGCTATTACATTATTAGGCTTAATAGGAATTGTGTTGATATTATATAATATTAAAATTGGAATATATGCAGGTGTATTTATATTTCCTTTTATGCCAGACATTTTAAATATATTATTTATGATTTTTATGGTAGGGGTATATCTATATAAGGTATTATTTAAGGAAACAAACCCTTTAACCAAACAACCAATAGATATGCCTATAATATTTTATGTAATAATAATAATAATCTCAACTATTACATCTATTGACCCAACTGGTAGTTTTAGAGATTTAGCCATTCATCTTACATCTATAGGGTTTTTATTTGTAATAGTAAATAATATAAAGACTAAAAAGGATTTTAATATCCTTATAGTTTTTTTAATTATTTCAGCTACTTTGATTGCAGTTTATGGGTTCTATCAATTTAAAGTTGGTGTAGAAATAGAGGATAAATGGGTAGATGCTGCAAATAACCCAGATGTAAAAACTAGAATTTATTCCGTCTTTGGGAATCCAAATATATTCGCAGAATATTTGATAATGATGATACCTATATCTATATCATTATTTTGGCATTCTAAAAGAATTCATAAAAAGGCTATCTTTTTAATTTCTAGTTTGATTCTAATATTAGCATTGGTATTAACCCTATCTAGAGGAGGTTGGGTTGGATTTGCCTTTGGAATATTTATATTCGTATTATTAATGGAAAAGAGGTTGCTTTTATCTATTATTCCACTAGTATTAGGGGGCGTATATTTTTTACCTCAATCCATTTTAAATAGAATAACGAGTATTGTAAACTTTGCTGATTCATCCAATACTTATAGGATAAAAATGTGGAGAATAACTTTAGATATTATTCGAGACCATTGGCTTGTAGGTGTGGGATTCGGACATCTTCCTTTTAAGGCAACCTTTGAGACCTATATAAGAACAATGCCTACTTATCATGCTCATAATACCTATTTAGAAACAATGGCTGAAACGGGAATATTAGGATTTATAATTTTTGTAATCTTTTTATTTGTATTATTCAAATATTCAATAAAGAAATTGGTAAAAGGAAAAGATAGCTATATTAAAACTATGGCAATAGGTGTTATATCAGGCTTGGCTGCTGTACTAGCCCATGGAGCAGTGGAAAATATATTATATATACCTAGAATAATAACTACTTTCTGGATTTTGGTTGCTCTTTTATTATCGTTAATACGAATTTCAGATGAGCTATCGGAAGTTAGTTAAAAAGGAGAATATTTATGGCTTCAAAGAAAAGGATTCTTATTTCTGGATATTATGGTTTTGATAATAGTGGTGATGATGCTATATTAAAAGCCATTGTGAAGGATATTAAAGAGAATAACAACTCCATAGAAATTACGGTTTTATCCAACAATCCCACTTTTACGGAAAAGGTGTACAATATAAAAGCTGTAAATAGGTTTAAAATTAAAAAAGTAATCAAATCAATTAAAGAGTGCCATCTATTTATTAGTGGAGGAGGGAGCCTTTTACAGGATATTACCAGTACTCGTTCTTTGTTATATTATTTAACTTTAATGAAATTGGCAAAAAAGTTTGGAAAACCTATAATGGTGTATGCAAATGGTATAGGACCAATAGATAGAAAACTGAATAGATTTTTGACTAGAAAAACACTAAACAAGGTTGATTTAATTACTTTAAGGGATGAAGATTCTAAAATCTTTTTGGAAAATTTGGGAGTTGAAAATAGTAATATTTTTGTGACTGCTGACCCTGTATTTACTCTAGAGCCGAGTGAAGATAAGATAATTGATGAAATACTTAATAAAGAAAATGTTCCATGGGATAAACCTTTAGTAGGTGTTTCCGTTAGGAACTGGATTAATGAAGAAAATTTAATCCCTAATGTAGCTAAAGCCATAGATTATGTTATTGAAAATTATAAGGTTAATGTAGTTTTAATTCCAATGCATTATCCAGAAGATTTATCCATTAGCAATAGGATTCTAGAAAGAGTTACTAGTCAAAACTGTTATATTATTTCTAACAAATATAATGTAGAAGACATTATGGGTATAATTAAAAGATTAGAGATAATAGTTGCCATGAGGTTACACTCTCTAATATATGCAGCTACCCAGAATGTTCCTATGGTAGGAATTGTCTATGATCCTAAGATTGAAGGATTTTTGAAATCCATAAATATGGGGAATATGTGTCCTGTTGAAGATGTAAAAGACACTCGACTTATTGCCAATATTGATTATGTATGGCAATATAGACAAGATTTAAAAAAAGAGTTAAAAGAGTTGGATATAAAAATGAGGGAAGAAGCATTAAAAAATGTCCACATGGCATTAGGCCTTTTAGAAGAGTAGGTGATATTTTGGAAAACATAAATATCTTTGGAATAAAAATAGATAATGTAACCTTAGATGAAGCAACAGCAATTGTGGATAAATTTTTAGTTGAAGATAGATTAAGGACCATATGTACACCAAATACAGAAATAGTAATGACAGCTAAAGATGACAAGGATTTAAAAAGCATAATAAATAATAGTGATTTAGTAATTCCTGATGGAATAGGGCTTATTTATGGTTCTAGGATTCGAAAAAGGCCTCTAAAAGAAAGGGTTACAGGCTTTGACCTTTCAATAAAATTATTAGAAATTGCTAATAATAATGGTTATAGATTGTTTTTATTAGGAGGCAAAGAAGGTGTAGCTAAAAAAGCAGGAGAAAATATAATGGAAGAATATCCAAATGTTAAATTGGCAGGTTTTCATCATGGATATTTTAAAGGTAGTCATGTAGGATATGAAAATCATGAGGAAGAACTAAATTTAATACATAAGATAAATGAAGTAAAGCCAGATATTATATTTGTTGGACTGGGTTTCCCAAAGCAAGAGGTTTGGATAGCTAAAAACAAAAATAGGCTTAAGGGTAAGGTGATAATTGGCAATGGAGGGACAATGGATATATTATCTGGAGAATCAAAAAGGGCACCAGAAATATTTCAAAAACTTGGATTAGAATGGTTATATAGACTAGTGAAGGAACCTTCACGTATAAAAAGACAGATGGTATTACCTAAGTTTATATTATATGTGTTGTTTTCTAAAGATATAATCCAATAAAGCAGGAGGATTTTATGGCAAAGGAAAAATGGTACAAGACAGCATTATCCCTAATAGGACTAGGTACAGGTGTATTTTTATTAGCAATTGGTTTAACCTTCTTTTTAGAGCCAAATACTATTGCTCCAGGAGGGGTTACTGGCTTTGCTATAGTATTTAAAAAGATTACAGGTATACCTGTTTATATAACAAATTTAGCTATAAACATACCTTTGTTTATAATTGGAATAATTATTTTAGGTAAAAATTTTGGATGGAAGACTTTATATGCAACAGCCCTACTTTCTTTATTTTTAAAGATAATTCCCATCCAAGCAGTTACTCCAGATTTACTCTTATCCTCTATTTTTGGAGGACTTGTATCAGGAATAGGTTTAGGTATTGTCTTTAAATGTGGCGGAACTACTGGTGGTACAGATTTGGCAGGCTCAATACTCAATAAAATTTTTCCTACATTAAGTCTGTCAACTTTTATGATGGCTATAGATGTAGTAGTGGTTGCCTTTGCTGGCATGGTGGATAAAAAGGTTGAAACATCTCTTTATTCAGTAATATCTTTATTTATTACAGTTAAAGTAATAGATTTAATATTAGAAGGAATTGGTTATTTGAAAGGCTTTATTATTATAACAGACAATCCTGAAGAAATTAGTGAAAAAATCATGAAAGATTTAGATAGGGGAGTTACTCTGTTTAAAGGAAAAGGTATGTATACTAAAAAGGAGAAGGATGTACTCCTTTGTGTGGTAAACAGGTCTCAGTTTTCTAGGACTAAGGATATAGTCTATGAAATTGATAAGGATGCTTTTATCATGGTTACAGAAATGTCTGAAGTATTAGGAGAGGGGTTTGAAGAAATTAAAAGTCAGTAGGAGGTATAGAAATGGACGATTATAAGGATTTAGAAATTGTTGCAAATAATATGAGAATTAATATAATAAACATGCTTAAGGAAGCAAAATCAGGGCATCCTGGCGGTTCTTTATCAGCATGTGAGATACTAGCAGCTCTATATTTTAGGGAAATGAAAGTAGACCCTAAAAATCCAGATTGGGAAGATAGGGATAGATTTGTTTTATCTAAAGGTCATGCTGCCCCAGTGCTCTATGCAGCTTTAGCTGAAAAAGGTTATTTTCCTAAAGAAGAGTTGATGAAATTAAGAAAGATAAACTCTATGTTACAGGGACATCCTGATATGAAAGGAACTCCAGGTGTAGATATGACTACTGGTTCCTTGGGACAAGGAATTGCAGCTGCCAATGGTATGGCATTAGCTGGAAAGCTAGATAATAAGGATTATAGGGTATATGTTCTAATTGGTGATGGAGAATCTCAAGAAGGAATTGTTTGGGAAGCAGCTATGTTAGCAGGCCATTATAAATTAGATAATATTACAGTATTTTTAGACCATAACGGGTTACAAATTGATGGGACCAACCTAGAAGTTATGAATATTAATCCTATAGATGAAAAATTTAAATCTTTTGGATGGCATGTAATTGAAGCAGATGGTCATTCCTTTAAAGAAATATTTAAAGCCTTAGATGAGGCAAAAAACACAAAAGGGAAACCGTCAATTATTATTGCAAAAACCATAAAAGGTAAAGGAGTATCATTCATGGAAGACCAAGCAGGTTGGCATGGGAAAGCACCATCGGAAGAAGAAGCAGTAAAAGCAATAGATGAACTAGGAGGTGGCATAAATGACTAATATGATAGCTACTAGAGAGGCTTATGGAGAAGCTTTGAAGGAGTTAGGTGGTGTAAATAAAGATATTGTCGTATTGGATGCAGATCTATCAGGTTCAACAAAAACTGCAGTTTTTAAAAAAGCCTACCCTGAAAGGTTTATCAATGTAGGAATAGCAGAACAAAATTTGATTGCTACAGCTGCAGGATTAGCAGCAGCTGGCAAAATTCCATTTGCTAGCACCTTTGCTGTATTTGCTACAGGGAGAGCCTTTGAGATAACAAGAAATTCTGTATGTTATCCAAAATTAAATGTTAAAATAGCAGCTACTCATGCAGGCCTATCCGTTGGAGAAGACGGTGCCACTCACCAAGCTCTTGAAGATATGAGTATCATGAGAAGTCTCCCTAATATGGTGGTTTTAAATCCAGCAGATGCTGTAGAAGCAAAGCAATGTATATATAAAGCAGCAGAATATAATGGTCCTGTATATATTAGATTGGGAAGAAGTAAAGTACCTGTAATATTTGATAAAAATTATAAATTTGAAATAGGTAAAGGAATAGAATTAAGAGAAGGAAAAGATGTAACCATAATAGCCACTGGGATAATGGTTGAAAAAGCGTTGACTGCAGCTGAAGAGTTAGATAAAGAAGGTATTTCAGCTAGGATTATTAATATTTCTACTATTAAGCCAATAGATAAGGATATAATAATTAAAGCAGCAATTGAAACTAAGGGAATAGTTACTGTGGAAGAACATAGTATAATCGGAGGATTAGGTAGTGCAGTAGCAGAAGTGTTGGTTGAAAATAGACCTACATATATGGAGAGAATAGGGACTAAAGATACCTTTGGAGAATCAGGAGATGGAGATATTTTATTAGAAAAACATGGCTTAAGTGTAAAAAATATTATGGAAAAGGCAAAAAAAATATTATCAAAATAATCAGCAATAGAAAATAGTACCATATCATATTTTGGTACTATTTTTTTATATTAACAACATAAAGTTATACCTCCTAGAATAGGATAATATAAGAGAGTCCTATATAGGGAGGGATGGATTTGAAAAAAAGTTTTATAGCTATTGGGATAATAATATTGATACTATTAATCCTTTTTGCTCCAAAAATATTAAGTAAGGGTGATAAGAAGGTGAAATACAAAACATTAGAGTCATCTGAAATTCCAGAAAAAATAAGAGAGATACTTCCCAAATATTTAACCGAAGAGAGAGCTTTAACCTGTAGGTTAAACGACGAAATATATGTACTAGTGACTAGAGGTGAAAAACAAACAGGGGGATACTCTGTAAATGTAGATAAAATAGTCATAGAACAAAGGGCTAAGGATGATTTTGATTTAATAGTCTATGCAAAGTTTAAAGACCCAGATACTAACGATATCGTAGCTCAAGGTTTTTCTTATCCTTTTACAATAGTAAAAACAAACCTAAGTAAAATGCCAGAAAGTATTAAATTGGAAGTAGAGTATGGAGAGTAGCATGGCTGATTATACTATAATCTGTAAGGGCGCCCCTTTGGCGTCTTCTGTTTTTTATTTACATTTGGAAACAAAATTAAATTAAAGAATATACTAAAGATAGAAACCACATATTAATATTTATAATATATACTAACTTGAACTGGGTATATATAAAATTAATGGGGGGTGAAGTTGATGGAGAAATATTTAGTTCCTTTAGAAAAACTTAAGAAAAAGTGTAATCCAAATTTATTTGAATATAATACTACTGAGGATTTACCTACCTCAAGAGAGTTAATCGGACAAGACAGGGCTATGGAAGCATTGAAATATGGGCTTTCTATCCGCAGGAAAGGGTATAATATTTATGTTTCCGGGTTAACAGGAACAGGTAGAAATAGTTATTCTTATTTGGTAGCTAAAGAATTTGCAGATAAAAGACAAACTCCAAAAGATTGGTGTTATGTTTTTAATTTCAAAAGACCTAAATTTCCCAAAGCTATAAGTATGGACAGTGGGCAGGGAAAGATATTTAAAAAAGATGTAGAAAAGGTTATTAAAGACATAGGAATAGAAATACCACAAACTTTAACCTCAAAGGAATATGAAAATAATAAAAACTTAATATATACTACTTATCAGAATAGGGCACAAAAAATATTAAATGAACTAAATGATTTAGCTAAACAATATAGTTTTATATTTAGACAAACTGAAAGGGGAATATTGAGTATACCCTTAAAAGAAGGAAAACCTATGACTGATCAAGAGTTAGACAATTTATCACAAGAAGAAATAGAAGAGCTAATGAAAACATCAGGGGAATTAAATCAAAAAGCTTTTGATTATGTAAAAAGGGTAAAGAATGTAGAAAATGATTTAATTAGAGAAATAAAAAATCTAAAAGAGAAGAATGTTCTTCATGTTTTGAACAACTATATGGATATTATTATAGAAAAATATGATGGCAATGATGCTATCTGTGAATATTTAAATGATATGAAAGCTGATATAGTAAGGAATTATGATATGTTTATGAAAGAAGATGAAAAAAACTATTTAGAAGGTATCTTTTTTGCAAGAGATAGAAAAGAAGATTTTATGAAAAGGTATCAAGTCAATCTTTTTATGGATAATGGTGGGAAGTCTAGTGCACCTGTAATTAGAGAAATGAATCCAACCTATTATAATTTATTTGGCAAGATAGAATATGTCAATGAATATGGAGGGCTTAAAACGGACCATATGAAGATTAGACCAGGTTCTTTACATGAAGCCAATGGGGGCTACATCATTATACAAGCAAAGGATATATTGCAAAGCAGTCAAGCTTGGGAAGGCCTTAAAAGGGCTATAACTACTGAAGAAATTAAAGTAGAGAATATTACAGGGTTAAATGTAATATCAGAAACTTTACGCCCAGAACCCATACCTTTGGATATAAAAGTAATAATAATAGGAGATTATTTTGTATATCAATTATTATATAATTATGATGATGATTTTAGGAAACTATTTAAAATAAGAGCGGATTTTGATATAGAAATGGATAAAAATGAAGAGAATATTAGAAAAATAGGTTCTTTTGTAGCTTATCAATGTAAAGAGGAAAATTTGAAGCCTTTTGATAAGGAAGCCTTAGCAGCTATTATTGAACGAAGTAGTCGTATAGCAGAAAATCAAAATAAACTGACAGCAAAGTTTAATGAATTGGTAGAAATAATATATGAAGCTGATTTGTGGGCAGATTTGAAAAATAGAGATGTGGTGACTAAAGAAGATGTAGATATTGCAATAGTTAAGAAAAACTTTAGAAATAATACCTACGAAGAAAAGTTAATAGAATTAATCGAAAAAGATGTAATAATGATAGATACGGAAGGAGAAAAGGTTGGAGAGATTAATGGATTATCTGTTATAGATTCAGGTCAATATGTATTTGGAAGACCTAGTAAAATAACTGTAAATACCTTTGTAGGCAAGGAAGGTATAATCAATATAGAAAGAGAAGTAGAACAATCTGGGAGTATATACGATAAAGGTGTTCTTATATTAGGTGGTTATTTAGGGGAAAAGTATGCCAAGGATTTTCCTCTATCCTTAACAGCTAGTATTACCTTTGAACAATCCTACAGCGGAATAGATGGAGATAGTGCTTCAAGTACTGAATTATATGCTCTATTATCCAATTTAGCGGATAAACCAATCAAACAGGCTATTGCAGTTACAGGTTCTGTCAACCAAAAGGGAATAATTCAGCCCATAGGTGGAGTAAATGAAAAAATCGAAGGCTTTTATAAAATATGTAAGTTAAAGGGCTTAACAGGAAATGAAGGAGTAATTATACCTTATCAAAATATTGAAAACTTAATGTTAGATGATGAGATAATAGAAGCAATACAATCAGGAAAGTTCAATATATTTGGTGTTAAAACAGTGGATGAAGGCATAGAAATATTAACTGGAATAAAATCAGGGAAATTAAATGATAAAAATGAATTTGAAGAAGGGACTATCAATTATTTTGTTCAAAAGAAACTTAAATATTATTCTGATATAAGCAAAGAATATGAATAAAAACCAACCTTTCTATTTTTAGAAAGGTTTTTCTTTTATAGTATAATAAAACATGATAGAATATAATGTATTGCAATGTTTTATTATATATAGGGGGGGTGTTGTTAATAGAAAAGAAATTTAGCTATATTAAATATTTTGTTCTGCTTATTGTATCTATTATTATATGGAAAATAATAGACAACCCTAATTTTGTGGAGACAATTAGGAATATTATGAAACCCTTTATATGGGCTTTTATAATTGCTTTTTTCCTTAATACAATATTAAGTGCTTTGGAAAGGAATTTCAAATTAAAAAGATGGATAAATATATTAATAGTTTATTTAATTTTTTATGGAACTATTGTATTGTTTTTTACAATAATTACACCAAAAGTAATAGATAATATTAAGAATATAGGTAAAGAACTTCCTTATTATGCAAAAAAAACTCAGGAATGGCTTTCTAAAACTCCAGGCTATTTAATGGAAAATGATAAATATGGAATTTTTGATTACATAAAATCTAGTGTAGATGAACTATTCCTTAGATTAGGAAGTAGTATGAGTTCTATAGTCAATAAAACTATTACCCAAGTAATTTCTATAACTTCCTTTCTTGTTAATTTTGTACTGGGTTCAATAATCTCTATTTATATGCTAAAGGATAAGGAATATTTTGCAAAAAGTTTAGGCAGATTGACCTATTCTATTTTCCCAGTAAATAGAGCAGAATCAATAATAGAATTTTCCAAAGAAATAAAGGAAGCTTTTTCAAAATTTTTTGTTGGAAAATTACTAGATTCTTTGATTATTGGAGTTCTATGTTTTGCTGGATGTTTAATAATGAATGTAAGATATGCGCTTCTAATTAGTTTAATAGTTGGGGTTACCAATATGATACCTTATTTTGGGCCATTTATTGGGATGATACCAGCTGCAATAATTACAGTCTTTTATAGCCCTTTTAAAGCCTTATGGGTTGTTATATTTATATTTTTACTTCAGCAATTTGATGGATTATATTTAGGACCTAAGATATTAGGCATACAAGTAGGGCTAAAACCATTTTGGATTATACTTTCAATTCTTGTTGGTGGTGGATTTTTTGGAATATGGGGAATGTTATTTGCTGTACCAATAGCAGCTGTAATAAGGACGGTTTTAGGGAAATATATAGTTAAACAACATAAACAAAAAGGAATATCTTTGGATAAATAAAGTAGAGGCAGACCTATGTGTCTGCCCTATTCTGTAGCATAATTATCAAAATAACCTTGTATAAGTACTATGGGGGTTCCTTTGTCACCACTACCACTGGTCAAATCACATAGACTTCCTAATAAATCCGTTAATCTTCTAGGAGTTGTACCTAAAGATTCTTCATTAGCCCTTAGGTCCTCATTCTTACTGCTTATCTTTTCTTTAATGGCTTCTATTGCTGCTTCTCCATCTAGATTTTTTAATTCTGTATCTGCTAGATATTTTAACTTGATTTCATTAGGAGTTCCTTCTAAACCAGATGTATAACCAGGGGATACGATTGGATCAGCAAGTTCCCAAATTTTTCCTACAGGATCTTTAAATGCACCATCTCCATATACCATTACTTCCACTAATTTACCTGTTCGTTCTTTTATCCTTTTTTGTATTTCATTTACATAGTACTGGCTATCCCGAGGGAATAGCTTAATTTCAGTTTCTGTTGCTAGATTAGAACCTAATAGACCATAATCTGGATTATACCCCTTGTTGTTTATTGGTTTTGTTAGCAAATCATCTAATCCAATTACCCTATTTGCACCAGCTTCTCTCAATATTTGTTTTGTTCTTTTTCTATCATGAATATTTGCTACTAAAACATCTTTAGTATAATTTAAAACTATAGTAGGATCATTAGAAAGATATATTTCAACTTTATTATTAACAGTTAAATCCTTATACAGTTTTACATAATCTATTCCAGTAAATGGATGCAAAACATTATCTCCAAATAATTTTCTATATTCCTTTTCTGTTAAAGTATCCGTATAGGGATTTATATTGAGTTTATACATCTCATCTATATCCATCAATTTATTTCCTACTTCATCAGAAGGATAATTTAACAATAAATATATTTTTTTACCAGTTAAAGCTATACCCTTTAGAATAATGGAAAATCTATTCCTACTGAGTATAGGAAATATAATCCCTATATCTGCTGGAAATTTATTATCAATATCTTGGGCAATATCTTCAGCTGTAGCATAGTTTCCTTGTGCTCTTGCAACTAATGATTCTGTGATTCCGATTATATCTTTATCGTTAAGATAAAAATTTTCATGTTCCGAGGCTTTTAATACGGAGTCCACAACAATATTTATTAAATCATCTCCTTTTTTAACTATAGGAGCTCTTATGCCTCTTACGGTAGTACCCACAGTTCTTATCATTCAAATTCCTCCTAAAATATAATTTACACCACCAATATATATTATAACATCTTTCTTTATTATTAATTGAGTTAATTAGCATTATTCTCCAGAACAATTAATTATTCTTTCCTCTGTAATGATACAGTCCACAGGTATATCATACATACCTTTAGGAACCTGTGGAGTAATTTGTATTTCAAAACAAATACCTATTTTAAACATTTCTCTATTTATGCTAAAGAATCTATCATAATAACCTCCTCCATAACCTACACGATAACCTTCAGGACTAAAAGCAAGTCCAGGTACTAATACTATATCGACTAGTTTTGGAGAAGTCTCTCTAATATATTCATTTTTTGGACTTAAAATATTGTAATACCCCATTTCTAGTTCCTTATCAAAATCCATTATTTCAGAAACTATTAATTGTCTTCCCTTTGGAATAGTAATAGGTACTCCTACTCTTTTTCCAAGTGAAAGGGATTTTTTAATTATATCATGGGTATCAACTTCATCTTTAAAACTAACGAAAGAAAAAATAAAATCAGATTTTCTATATCTTTCTAAACTAAATAGTTTATTTTGAATGGTATTAGATTTTTCTATTATATCTTCATGGGAAAGATTAGCTCTTTTTTTAAACATTTCTTTTCTTAATACTTTTTTATCCAAAATTACCACCCTTTACTGTTTATTTATTGTCCAACTTATATTATAATATATTATTAAAGTGAATGTGTAAAATAAGATTAAAAAACTTGTTAGAAAAAGAGGATTTCTGGATTTTTAATAGAATCATATATTAATTATGTTATAATCATATTATGAGATATGAAAGATTCCTTATACATAGAGGTGAAAATTTTTGATAAAGTTCATTAATATAGGCAAAGAATATAAAAATGGTGTAAGAGCATTATCTAATATAAATCTATCCATTTCCAAGGGAGAATTCGTTTTTTTAGTGGGACCTAGTGGAGCTGGGAAATCCACTTTAATTAAACTTATATTAAAAGAAGAAAATCCTACTGAAGGGAAAATATATCTGAATAATAAGGATATTACCAAAGTAAAGAACAGGAAGATTCCTTTTATTAGAAGGAATGTAGGAGTAGTATTTCAGGATTTTCGACTACTACCAAATAAAACTGTATATGAAAATGTAGCTTTTGCTATGGAAATCATTGGAGCTCACCCAAAAGACATAAGAAGGAATGTTCCAATGGTCTTAAGTATGGTAGATTTAAGCAAAAAAGCCCATTGTTATCCTGATGAACTTTCTGGTGGAGAACATCAGCGGGTTGCTATTTCCAGGGCTATAGTAAACAGTCCACCAATTTTAATAGCGGACGAGCCTACAGGCAATTTAGACCCTGATACATCTTGGGATATAATGAAAGTACTTAGAGATATAAATAGACGAGGAACTACCGTACTTATGGCAACTCATGCCAAGGATATAGTAGATGTAATGAAAAAAAGAGTTATTGCCATTGAAGGAGGCAGGATTATAAGAGACGAAGAGAAGGGTGTGTATGAGCATGAGCTTTCGAATCCTTAAGAATATTATTAAACAGGGTTTCCAAGGAATGTGGAGAAATAGAGGGATGGGATTAGCTTCCGTTAGCTCTATAACTGCAGTGTTAGTAATACTTGGCCTTGTATTAATTATGATATTGAGTATAAATAATGTGGTAATTGATACAAAGAATAAATTTGATGAAGTAGAAATATTTTTGGAAGATGATATAACTGATGAACAATTAAATAGAGTTGAAAATGAAGCTAAGAGTATTCAGGGAGTTCTATCGGTAATATATCAATCCAAAGAGCAAGCTTTGGAGATTATGAAAGAACAATGGGAGGATGAAGCCTATCTTTTAGAAGGTTTGGAAACAAACCCTTTACCTAATACTATTATTGTTCAATTAAAAGATATTGAATATGCTGACTCGGTAGTGGACAAGATAGAAGGTCTTCAAGGGGTAGAAAAGATAAAATATAATAAGGACATTATAGAAAAGTTAATCCTTTTTGCAAATTATGTAAGAGGTGGTGGATTAATCATAACAGGCATACTAGTATTTGTTTCAATATTTATTATATCAAATACTATAAAAATCACTGTAACTGCTAGAAGAAGAGAAATAGATATTATGAAATACGTAGGAGCCACTAATGGATATATTCGAGGACCCTTTATAATAGAAGGTTTACTCTTTGGTCTCATAGGAGCAATTATATCTATTTTAGTTGTTAATTATGGTTATGGGTATTTCTTTAATAAGGCAAGCGATAAATTATATGTATTATTTACAGTATACTTGGTACCACCTAAAGTATTAATTAAAGATGTTTCAATTATATTTATTGCAATGGGAGCAGGTATAGGGGCTTTAGGAAGTCTTGTTTCTTTAAAGAGATTTTTAAATTCATGAGAGGGAGGTTGGAAATGTGGGACAAAAGAAAAAGAGAATATATTTAATATTGGCTTTAGTATTACTTTTTAATTATGCTTTGGCCTTTGCAGATAATAGTTTGGAAGACTTGAAAAAGAAACAAAAAAACACTATCCAACAAATAGATGAAACAAAAAAAGAAATAAAAAATATTGAAAAGCAAACCAAAGACGTTAGTACTCAAATAGAAGAATTGGACAAACAAATGGATAATGCAGCTATTGAATTGGAAAAAGTGGAAAAGGAATTAGATGAATTAAATGAAGATATAGATAGAACACTAACGGAATTGGAGGAAGCAGAGGAAAAAATAGCTGATAAGCAAGATACCTTTAATTCACGTTTAAGGGTAATGTATGAGAACGGGGATGTTGGTTATTTAGAAGTGCTTTTGGCTGCAGCCAATATAAGAGATTTTTTAATTAGGAAAGATATGATTCAATCTATTGTTAATCATGATGTAGAATTGATTAAATACATGAAGGAACAAAGGGATATTATTGACAATAAAAAGACAGAATTACAAGCTCAGAGGGCTTCTGTAGAGGTGACTAGAAATAAATTAGCAGATAGAAAGAATGATTTAGCTAGTGCTACAAGGGCTAAAGAATTATTAATGACTGAGTTAGAGAAAGACTTAAAAAAATATGAAGAACAATACGATAAACTAAATAAGCTAGCTAAGGATATTGAATCTGAAATAGTTAAAAGACAGCGGGTAGACGGACCCTATATTGGTGGGATTATGGCTTGGCCAGTGCCCGTGTATTCAAGAATAAGCTCTTATTTCGGTTATAGAATCCATCCAGTTTTTAAAACAAAAAAATTACATACGGGTATAGATATAGCTGCAGCTGCTGGAAATAAAGTGGTAGCTGCAAATGATGGAACGGTAATATATTCTGGTACTTTGGGAGGATATGGGAAGACTATAATGATAGACCATGGAGGTGGCATTGTAACCTTATATGGACATAATTCTTCTTTAGTGGTAAGTGAAGGAACTCAGGTAAAACGTGGAGATACAATAGCTAAAATAGGTAGTACAGGTATTTCAACAGGACCTCACTGCCATTTTGAAGTTAGAAAGAATGGTTCTTATGTAGATCCTATGCCATATTTAAAGGGGAACTAATCCCCTTTTTTATTTTCTATTTTTCTCCATTATGGTATAATGTTTAGGTAGACTTAATAAAATAGAATACATAATCCATAATATTGAGGTGAACAATATGTCCAAAAAAAGAATTATCACTTTAATGGTAGTACTAATAATATTAACAAATATAATTACTTTTGGTGCAACCAATTTATTGACTATTAAATATAAAGATAAGGTTATAATACCATCTAAAGAATATGACCAACTTACTTCTTTATATAATAAATACTCTAAAGCTATGGGATTGGAAGGTTATATTAAAGAAAATTTTCTAAAGGATGTAGATGAAAACAAGCTCATGGAGGGGCAATTAAAGGGAATGTTTCAAGCACTTGAGGACCCCTATTCAGTATATATGACTGAAGATGAATTCAAAAGTTTTACTGAACATACTCAAGGCGTATATGGAGGGATAGGTGTAATAGTAACTCCTGGTGATGATAATCTAATAACTGTAGTATCACCTATAGAGGGTACACCTGGTGAAAGAGCAGGACTAAGAACTGGAGATAAGATTATAAAGGTAAATGGGAAAGAATTTACAGCTGATAATATGGATAAAGCTGTAAAGCTAATGAAGGGAGAGCCTAATACAACAGTTAGTATAACCATTTTAAGAAAAGACAAGGGTGGGAAGAATGACTATATCGACATAGATATTGTTAGAGAAGAGATTAGATTAATAACTGTTAAATCCAATGTACTACAAGATGATATAGGATATATTAAAATAACCTCCTTTGATGAATTAACCTATGAAGATTTTATGAAGAACTTAAATAGTATAATGAATAAAAATGTTTCTGGAATTATCTTAGACTTAAGAAATAATCCAGGAGGATTATTAAACATATGCGTAGATATAGCAGATGAGTTACTAGGAGAAGGGATAATAGTTTATACAGAAACAAGAAATGGTGAAAGAGCATATGAAAAATCCAATAAAAAACACATAGACATTCCTTTGATAGTATTAGTAAATGAAGGTAGTGCTAGTGCTTCTGAAATACTCGCAGGTGCAATTAAAGACCATAATAGAGGAATATTAATAGGGAATAAAACTTTTGGCAAAGGAGTAGTTCAAAGGATAAGAGAACTATCGGATGGTTCAGGTTTTAAGTTGACAATATCAGAATATTTCACACCAAATGGAACTAATATTCATGGTATAGGTATAGAGCCAGATATAGTTGTAGATTTACCAGAAGATGTTCAAGAAATTGGAGTAGAAAACTTGGAACAGGATATACAATTACGAACTGCTATAGAAAAATTAAATGAAATGATTAAATAAATTTATGAGCCAAAGTAAAGGAGAGCCAAGGATGTATCCTTTAATACAAATTGTATATTATTCTATATACAATATATTATCCATATTAAAATCTCCTTTTTTTTGGATTGTTGGTGGGATTATTTATCTCCAATATAGAAAAATAGGGGAAATGGAAAAGGGGATTTTAGGAGAATACAAAAAATCCCCATTTTATAATTTGCTTGTTTCAACAATATACGGGCTAATTGGTGGAATTTTTGGTAGCATTATATTTATATATTTTAATATCTCAATAAATCCAAAGGATTTTTATTTCATTCTACCATTAGCTCTATTACTATCTATGATTCATCCTAGATTCATGTGTTTTTCCTATGCGGGCGGGATTCTTTCCATGGCAAGCCTTATTTTGGGGTGGCCTAGTATAAATGTATCCGAAATACTATTTGTTATAGGGGTACTCCATCTAGTGGAAAGCTTTCTGATACTATTGGATGGAAAAAGAAATAGGATACCAATTTTTATGGAAAAACAGGGAGAGATAATAGGTGGATTTACAATGAATAGATTTTGGCCAGTTCCTTTTTCTATATTTGTTAGCAATGGTTATATCTATCCAATTACTATAATAGCCATACTAGGTTATGGAGACTTTGCTTTAGCTAATTTTCCAGAAAAAAAGGCAAGGGAAACAGCCAGTATTTTATCCATGTTTAGCATTATTCTATTAATTTTATCAAGGTTATCTATTAAATATTATATATTCAATTATATAGCTTCAATATTTGCACCATTAGGGCATGAAGCAATTATTATGATTGGTAAACAAAAAGAAGAAAAAGGTGATTACATCTTTACATCTACCGAATATGGATTAAAGGTACTGGATATTTTCCCAAATAGTATAGGTGAAAAAATAGGATTAAAACCAGGTGATATTATATTATCTTTAAATGGACATAGAGTATATTCAAAAAAAGATATTGAAGATATACTCTTTTTTAGACCTAAGTTTATCTGGCTAGATGTGTTTGATATAAAAAAAGGAATGGTTATAAAAGAATATACAAACTATCAAAAGGAAATTAGCAATTTAGGGATAATTGTAGTTCCTAATATACCTGATCAAATTTTTATTGTGGAAGAATCAATAACACCTATTAGAAAGTTAATCAATAGGTATATAAGAAGAAAATCTAGTTTTAAAAATTAAAATGAACCCTAGGGTTCATTTTAATTTTTAATATTTGCTACATTTAATTTTTTCAAATCAACAGAATAGATTATATCTAAATTATCCTCTTTATAAGGAGGGCATAGGTTCATATATCCTTTTTCATTATCGGAATCATAAAATATCTTAGAGCTATTTATTTTGGCAATTGGTATTAGGACTTTTTTTTCAGTATTAAACTTATTAATTGTATAATCGTTATTATGTGTGTTTTTTTCTATAAGAACTATATTGGTTTTATCTAATTTTAAATAATTTGCTATATCTTCATCTAATCTATTTTCAGAAGCATTATTGACATTATATAGATGGAGTATATTTTTATTTTCTTCTTCTATGTTTTCCAAATAAAGGATGTTTTGATCATCTAAAAAGCTAATTTTAAAACCTGTACCTATTTTTTGGGGTTCAATACCATTTTCAGAAAAATATATATCATTATTTAAAGAATCCTGTCCAGATTCAGCAAATATTAGTTTATCATTGAATACATCAAAGGATTCAATATTTTTATCTATTTCAAAAACTACCTTGGATTTATTTTCCTTTAAATCATAGGTTAATATTGTTGATAATTCATCTTTAATATTAACAAAATAAAGGGTATTATCATCTTTCCATTTCATTAGCTTTGGATGTAAAAATGTACTAGGAGTTATTTTATAAGCTGTTTTTTCTTGCCTTGGTATTATATAAAGATCACTTTTGTTTTCATCAATTTCAATTACAGAAACATATTGATTATCGGGACTAAAGGCAGCTGACTGAATTTTATCCTTTGAAGTATATAATTTTCCACGTTGTTTAGTTTCTATATTGTAAGTCCATAGGGTTTCAAACTCAATACCATTTTCCACCTGGTAACGCTTATAAAGTATATAATTATTGGGTATATAGTCTAGTAGGTATCCATCATCAATATAGGTGGAAATAGCATCTTTTGCTGAATCCAACACTTCTCCAGTTAATGCGTCCACTTTTACATTTAAGTTGATTAGTGGAGAGTTTGTATTCTCTTTATCAAATATATTAGTAAAAGATATGTGCCAAAATATTTGTTCACTTAATTTAGTTAGTTTTACATCTGGTATGGAACTAGGTTCAATTTTGAATTGAGTGTAGATTTTATCCAAAATTTGATTCTTATTAAATTTTATGGAAATAGGATTATAATTTTGGTTTACGATATTAAATTTAAGTTCTTCAAGTTTTTCATCAATAGGGTCCTGAATTTCTAGTATAATTTGAGGTACTGCTAATTGAATTTCTCCTTGACTTAACAATCTATCTATATATATGTTTATAGTTTTACCAGATTTAGTAATTTTTTCTACTTTGACACCAGAACTTTCTACTAATCCAATGTTTGCTAATATTTTTAAATTTTTTGCTTTCTTTAATATTTCCACATTGGATTCTGTAGATTGGAAACCTTTAGATAATGCAATTTTTTCAATTTTGTAGCTTAGAGATTTTTCTTCTACATTTTCCTCCATAGCTGAAAAAGGCTTTTCTTCATTGAAGCTGCATCCAAATGCTATAAGGGCTAGTGCTAATATAATTAAGTTGAGTAATATTTTTTTCATAATTAGCTCCTCCTTCCTTAATAGTTTATAATATAAGTAGCAATTGTTCAATATTATTTTAATTTTAATAAAAACATTTTGACTTTAACCTTAAATGTAATATAATAATGTAATAGAAGCGAACAAGCGTTCAACACGAGGTGAAATAAATGTTCAAATTTAAAATAGAATCTAGCTTTAAACCTACTGGTGATCAACCAGAAGCCATAGATAAGTTATCTAATGGCATATTGAAAAATTTAAAACATCAAACTTTATTAGGAGTAACGGGTTCGGGAAAAACCTTTACTATGGCTAATATAATCGAGAGGGTACAGAAACCTACTCTAGTTATTGCCCATAATAAAACTTTAGCTTATCAGCTAGCAAGTGAGTTCAAAGAGTTTTTCCCCAATAATGCAGTAGAATATTTTGTGTCCTACTATGATTATTACCAACCAGAAGCATATGTACCCCAAACAGATACCTATATTGAAAAAGACGCCTCAATAAATGATGAAATAGATAAATTGAGACACTCTGCTACAGCAGCTTTATTTGAAAGAAGGGATGTAATTATAGTGGCTAGTGTATCATGTATATATGGGTTGGGAGACCCAATTGATTATGAAAATTTGGTAGTATCTTTAAGGCCGGGTATGGTTAAGGATAGAGATGATATAATGCGGAAATTAATCGATATTCAATTTGTTAGGAATGATATAAATTTCATTAGAGGAACCTTTAGAGTTAGAGGAGATGTATTGGAGATATTTCCTGCCTCATCCAGTGAAAACACCATTAGAGTTGAGTTCTTTGGAGATGAAATCGATAGAATAGTTGAAGTCAACCATCTTACTGGGGAGATTATTAGTGCTAGAAAACATATATCCATTTTTCCAGCTTCCCATTATGCTACATCTCAGGACAAGATAGATAGAGCCATTGTTAGCATAGAAAAAGAACTAGAAGAAAGGCTAAAAGAATTAGCATCCCAAAATAAATTATTAGAAGCCCAAAGGTTAGAGCAGAGAACTAGGTATGATATTGAAATGTTAAGGGAAATGGGATTTTGTCAAGGAATAGAAAACTACTCAAGACATTTAAGTAATAGAGCTCCAGGAAGTAAACCCTATACTCTAATAGATTATTTTCCCAAAGATTTTCTCATAATAGTAGACGAATCTCATGTGACTATACCTCAAATAGGGGGTATGTATGAAGGGGATAAGTCAAGGAAAACCAATTTAGTTGAATATGGTTTTAGACTTCCTTCTGCATTGGACAACAGACCTTTAAAATTTACTGAATTTGAAAATCATATAAATCAGATAATATATGTGTCAGCCACGCCAAGTACTTACGAAAAAGAGCATTCTGAGCAAGTAGTAGAACAGATAATTAGGCCAACGGGTTTATTAGACCCTAAAATAGATGTAAGGCCTACAGAACATCAAATAGATGATTTAGTAAAGGAGATTAGGATTAGAGCAGAGAAGAAGGAAAGGGTCTTAGTAACAACTTTGACCAAGAAAATGGCAGAAGATTTAACGGATTATTTTAAGGAAATAGGAATTAAAGTGACTTACCTTCATTCAGATATTGATACCATCGAAAGGATGGAGATTATTAGGGATTTAAGATTAGGTAAATACGATGTATTGGTAGGAATTAATCTATTAAGAGAGGGATTAGATTTACCAGAGGTTTCTCTAGTTGCCATATTAGATGCAGATAAGGAAGGATTTTTAAGGTCGGAGACTTCATTGATACAAACTACAGGGAGGGCTGCAAGGAATGTATCTGGTCAAGTTATTATGTATGCTGATACTATAACTAAGTCTATGGAAAGAACTATAAAAGAAACTAATCGAAGAAGGGAAATACAAGATAGATATAATAAAGACCACAATATAACACCAAAATCTATAATTAAAGGAGTAAGGGATGTAATAGAAGCTACTGTAGCTTTAGAGGAAGGTGAAAAATATATAGTGGATACATTTATAGGGGAAGAGTTAGAAGTCATGATAGATAATTTAAGACAATCCATGTTAAAATCAGCAGAGGAATTGAATTTCGAAAAAGCAGCAGAACTAAGAGATAAGATAATCCAACTTAAGAAAATGCAAGAAGCAGGACTACAGTGATTTGCTGATGCAAAAAATGTGAACTGTGAATTGCCTATTGTAAAAAAGAGGTGAAATATAATTTGGAAAACAACAAAATAATAATTAGAGGAGCTAAAGAACACAATCTAAAAAATATTAACCTAGAACTACCTAGAAATAAATTCATAGTAATTACTGGGCTAAGTGGTTCAGGAAAATCCTCCTTAGCTTTTGATACCATTTATGCAGAAGGACAAAGAAGATATGTAGAAAGTCTTTCTAGCTATGCTCGACAATTTTTAGGACAAATGGAAAAACCCGATGTAGAATATATAGAAGGTTTATCGCCTTCTATTTCTATTGACCAGAAAACCACCAGTAGAAACCCTAGGTCTACTGTTGGTACAGTAACGGAAATATATGACTATTTAAGGTTACTATATGCTAGAATAGGGACTCCTTACTGTTATAAATGTGGTAAGGAGATAACTAGTCAAACTGTAGATCAGATGGTAGATAAGATAATGGAGTTAGAGGAAAGAACTAGAATTCAAATATTGTCTCCAGTAGTAAGGGGTAAAAAAGGAGAACATAAAAATATTTTAGAAAACATTAAAAAAGAGGGTTTTATTAGAGTAATAGTAGATGGAGAAATGCATGAGGTAACTGACGATATAAATATGGAAAAAAACAAAAGGCATGACATTGAAATAGTTGTAGATAGGATTATAGTCAAAGGAGGTATAGAAGGTCGTTTGGCTGATTCATTGGAAACTGCATTAAAATTAGCAGATGGATTGGTCATTGTAGATGTAATTGATAAGGAAAGGATAATGTTCAGTCAAAAACTAGCTTGCCCTGATTGTGGCGTAGCTATAGAAGAGTTATCTCCAAGGATGTTTTCCTTTAACTCGCCTTTTGGAGCTTGTCCTAATTGTAATGGAATAGGATATCATAAAGAAATAGATAAGGATTTAGTTATACCTAATCCAGAATTAAGTATAAATGAAGGTGGGATTGCTCCCTTCAATACCGCTAATGAATCTACTTATTATTATCAAATATTCAAAACATTAGCACAAGACAATGGTTTTGATATGGACGCCCCTCTAAAGGAGGCACCTAAAAAGTTTTTAGATGAATTATTATATGGTACTAAAAGAGCTATAAGTTTTATATTCCAAAGCCATTATAATGGACTAAGAAACTATAAAGGTACTTTTGAAGGGGTTATCCCCAATTTAGAAAGAAGATATAGGGAAACCAATTCAGATTATATGAGAAATAGAATAGATGACTATATGACGGAAATTCCTTGTCCTAAATGCAATGGAAATAGATTGAAGGATGAAGTATTAGCAGTTAAAGTAGGTGGATTAAATATAGCAGAGTTCACCCATCTATCTATATCTAAAGCCATAGATTTTGTGGAAAATCTAAAGCTTGATGAAAGACAAAGATTAATCGGTCACCAAGTACTAAAGGAGATAAAGGAAAGATTATCTTTCCTAAGGGATGTGGGATTGAACTATCTTACTTTATCTAGGAATGCAGGAACCTTATCTGGAGGTGAATCTCAAAGGATTAGGTTGGCTACACAAATTGGTTCAAGCCTTGTAGGAGTAATCTATGTATTAGACGAACCAAGTATTGGATTACACCAAAGGGATAACGCAATGCTTTTGAAAACTTTAAGGAATTTAACGAATCTAGGGAATACCCTTATAGTGGTGGAACATGATGAAGATACCATGTATAGTGCGGATTATATAGTGGATATTGGACCTGGTGCAGGAGTCCATGGAGGATATATAGTTGCAGAAGGGACTATAGATGAAATAAAAGATAATTCAAAATCCATTACTGGACAATATCTATCTGGGAAAAAGACTATTGAAATCCCTGCTAAAAGGACTAAGCCTAATGGAAATTGGGTAGAGGTCATTGGTGCTGAGGAGAACAATCTTAAAAAAATAAATGTAAAGTTTCCCCTTGGGGTATTCACCTGCGTAACAGGAGTATCTGGTTCTGGGAAGAGTACTTTGGTAAATGAAATACTATATAAAAGTCTTGCCCAAAAATTAAATGGAGCAAAGATGAAGCCAGGAAAACACAAGGAAATTAAAGGACTGGAACATCTAGATAAGGTAATAGTAATAGATCAATCTCCCATTGGTAGAACTCCTAGATCTAATCCTGCCACCTATACAGGAGTATTCGACTATATAAGGGATGTATTTGCCATGACTCCTGAAGCTAAGATGCGAGGGTATGCTAAAGGTAGATTTAGTTTCAATGTAAAAGGTGGAAGATGTGAAGCTTGTAAAGGAGATGGGATATTGAAAGTAGAAATGCATTTTTTGCCGGATGTATATGTGCCCTGTGAGGTATGTAAAGGCAAAAGATACAATAGGGAAACCTTACAGGTTAAATATAAAGGAAAGACCATCTCCGATGTATTGGATATGACAGTAGAAGAAGCTCTAGAATTCTTTGAAAACATACCTAGAATCAATAGGAAACTACAGACCTTATTCGACGTAGGTTTAGGCTATATTAAACTAGGCCAATCTTCTACGGAACTATCTGGTGGAGAAGCTCAAAGGGTTAAGTTAGCTACAGAGTTAAGCAAAAGAAGCACGGGTAAAACCATCTATATATTAGATGAACCAACAACAGGGCTTCATATGGCAGATATCCATAAATTGATTAAGGTATTAAATCAATTAGTAGAAGGAGGTAATACGGTAATAGTAATAGAACACAATTTAGATGTAATAAAAACTGCTGACTATATTATAGACCTAGGACCAGAAGGAGGGGACAATGGGGGAACAGTAGTAACCACTGGAACCCCTGAAGAAGTAGCAGAAGCAGAAGAATCTTATACGGGACAATTTTTGAAGAGGGTATTTAATTACAAACAAGGGGAAAACAATTAGTATAATTTAATGATAGTTATAAAATTCTCTTTTCTATCAGCAATCCTTCATAGGGAAGGATTAAGATAGGGGAGGGAATTTTTGTTTTTATAATAGTGCTATTAATATCAAATTATACTATCTAAGAAAGTATGCTTTAGAAAATATGTAAAATTACTACAATAATAAATTGTCATAATAATTGATAGGGCTATATATATTAGTACAAAGAGATGCCATACATACTTTGAACAGAAACGGGGTCTTTGTTTACCTGGGAGGTGAGGGAGTGAAATACTTTGAATATTTTAAACCAGCTACTTTGAAAGAAGCTAGTGAATTGTTAATAGAGAATGGGGAAAATGCACATATTCTAAATGGTGGAACGGATTTAGTGGTAAGGATGAGAGATGAATTGACAACACCAGATGTAGTGGTTGATATTAAAGGAATAAAAGAACTTGAAACAATGAGATTTGATGAAGAAGGACTATTTATAGGGGCTACCGTAAATTTAGCTAGTATGATTGAATATGAACCAGTAGTAAAACATTATAGTTTTCTAAGAGAGGCAGCTGAATCCATAGGTTCTGGACAAGTTAGGAATTTAGCTACAATGGTAGGAAATATTTGTAATGCGTCCCCTTTAGCAGATACATCTACACCATTATTAGTATTAGACGCAAAATTAATAATATATGGGGCTAAGGGTGAAAAAGAAATATCCATTCATGAGTTCTTTAAAGGTGTAAGGGAAACAAGTTTACAATTAGGGGATATTGTAACGGGTATTAAAATTCCACTTCATAAAAATATTTATGGTGTTTTTATGAAAAGGTCAAGAAGAAAGGAAGTGGATTTATCTACAGTTTGTACTACAGTACTAAAAATAGAAGATGAAATAAGAATAGCTATGGGAGCAGTTGCTCCAACCCCTATAAGGGCACCTATGGCAGAAGGATTTGCTAAAGGAAAAGAATTAAATCCTGAAATTATAGAGGAAATTGCTAATATTGCTGCTAGAGAGGCTAAGCCTATAGATGATGTTAGATCTTCTAAAGAATATAGAACAGAGATGATAAAGATAATGGTAAATAGAAGTATTGAAAAACTAAGGGATTTAGGGAGTGAGGATTGTGAAATATAATATTAATTTTATATTAAACCATGAAGAAATTAATCACTATGTGGAACCAAATAAAACCCTATTACAAATGTTAAGGGATGATTTTGACCTTACGGGTACTAAGGAAAGTTGTGGTCAGGGTGAATGTGGTGCCTGTACCATTTTACTAGATGGTAAACCAGTAAATGCTTGTCTTTTGTTAGCAGTAGAGGCAGATGGTAGGGAAATATTTACCATTGAAGGTTTGTCCAATGGTTCTGAATTAGACCAACTACAAATTGCCTTTATATCGAAAGGCGCATTACAATGTGGTTATTGTACACCAGGAATGATAATGGCTGCAAAAGGGCTTCTAAATGAAAATCCTCACCCTACCGAAAATGAAGTTAAAAAGGCTATAAGTGGCAATCTTTGTAGATGTACTGGATATAAAAAGATAATAGAAGCTATAATGAGTGTAGTTGAAAAAGAGTCATAATCCATTTAAAGGGGGTATTGGTGATTATGAAATATGTTGGGAAAAGGATAGCTAGGGTTGATGGTATTAAAAAGGTCACAGGAGATTTGAAGTTTGTTGATGATATTAAATTACCGGGAATGTTATATGCAGCAGTTAAAAGAAGCCCATATCCTCATGCTAGGATTTTAAATATAGATATAAGTAGGGCTGAAAAATTTCCAGGGGTAAAGGCCATAACAACAGGCAAAGATTTTTCTAAAAGAGCAGGACTGTACCTTACCGACAGGACTTTTCTAGCTGTGGATAAGGTAAGATATGCAGGTGAAGCTGTTGCAGCCATTGCAGCAGAGACCATTGAAATAGCAAAAGAAGCAATAAAGTTAATTGAAGTGGAATATGAAGAGCTTCCTCCAGTTACAAATGCATTAGAAGCTATGAATTTAAATGCTCCATTGATTCACCCAGATTTAGAGAATTATCGACATGCTCCTATTTTTCAAACCATTCCAGGAACGAATATAAGTGAGCATTTTAAACTCAGAAAAGGAGATGTAGATAAGGCTTTTGAGGAAGCTGATTTCATTTTTGAAAAGGATTTCTATGTTCCACACATACAACACTGTCCTATTGAAAATCATGTAGCTATAGCCAAATATGATAAAGATGGTAGTTTAACAGTTTGGGCAAGTTGTCAATCACCTTATGCAGTTAGAGCTGCTTTATCTGATGCCTTTGATATACCCTTAAACAAATTAAGAGTTATATCACCAGCAGTAGGAGGAGGTTTTGGCTCTAAAGCAGGAACAACTTTAGAGGGTATAGTAATTCCTCTTTCTATGAGAACAAATGGTAGGCCAGTTAAATTGACATACTCAAGAGAAGATGAATTTAATAATTCCTATGTAAGGCAAGCAATGTACTCTAAGTTTAAGACTGGGGTTATGAAAGATGGAAGAATAATTGCAATTAAGAACCAATTTATATGGGATGGGGGAGCTTACACCGAATATGGAGTAAATATTGCTAAATCTGCTGGATTTGCTGCTGTAGGACCTTATGATGTACCAAATATTTGGACTGATTCCTATGCGGTATATACTAATAACCCAGTTGGTGGTCCTTATAGAGGGTTTGGAATGTGTGAGCTTCATTTTGGGATTGAACAGAATATGGATATGATTGCTAAAGAAATAGGATTGGATTCAGTAGATATACGAAGAATAAATGCACAAAAACCTGGAGGAAAGACTGCCACAAATGCTTTAGTTGATGAGGCATGTTCATTGATCGAATGCCTAGATAAGGTAGTTAAAGATATAGATTATTCCAAAGACCCAATTGTATCTAAAGATTCTAAGAAGATAAGGGCAAAGGGCATAGCTTGTGGAATGAAGTCACCATCCATGCCAAATAATGCAGCTTCTTCAGCTGTAGTTAGAATAAACGAAGATGGTACTGTATATCTTTCGGTAAGTGCTCAGGATATAGGTCAAGGTTCTGATACATCATTAACCCAAATAGCTGCAGAGATTCTTTCCATACCTCCAGAAAAGATAACTATAATTACAGGGGATACAGCTCATACACCCTATGAATGGCAAACCGTTGCTTCTCGCATAACATATTCTACAGGAAATGCAGTAATTAAAGCTTGTGAAGATGCCAAGGAGCAACTTATTAGTTTAGCAAGTTTGAAATTAGGCATACTCCCAAGGGATTTAATACTTGAAGATGGATATGTAGTATCTACAGAATATCCTGATAAAAAGGTGAGTCTAGCTAGTTTAGCATTGGGTTTAACATTAGAGGATGGTTCAGGCATTCATGGACCAATTATTGGAAGGGGAACATTCATACCTGCTAATGTTAAAAACTTTGATTTAGAAACAGGTCTTGCTGATAGACCAGTGGTATTTTGGACTTATGGTGCAAATGGTGTTGAAATAGAAGTGGATATAGGGACAGGGGAGATAAAGGTATTAAAAGTATCCTCTTGTTGGGATGTAGGAAAGATTATTAATCCTACCCTTATTGAGGGTCAAATAGAGGGTGGCATAGTACAAGGAATAGGTTCTGCATTATTAGAAGAAATAAAATTGGAAGAGGGAATTTTCATAAACAAATCCTTTATGGATTATAAGATACCTACAGTTAGGGATATGCCTGATATGTCTTTGCATTTCTTGGAAAATCCACAGCATGATGGTCCCTTCGGCGCAAGGGGTATTGCAGAACCTGCAATGATTCCTTCAGCCCCTGCAATTGCAAATGCCCTATCCAATGCTTTAGATATAAGAATTAACCAAATACCTTTGACTCCTGAAAGAGTATTAAAAGCTATTAAAGAAAGAGAAAACTGGAAGTAAGTAAATGTACCGTTATACTTTCAAATGTATTTAATCTGTAAAATTGTATTCTACTCATAATAAAAAGGAAGGAGTGGTAAAATGTCAGAAGTCAATATTCAAGAACCAATAAAAGACGCTAGACAAATTCCAGTGGTAAAAAGATTGATATTGGGGTTGCAACATACATTCACTATGTTTGGAGCTACGGTGTTGGTTCCTATACTTACTGGACTAGATGTTTCGGTAGCTTTGTTTATGGCAGGGGTATGTACTTTGATATTCCATTGGATTACTAAGAAAAAGGTACCCGTATTTTTAGGTTCTTCTTTTGCATTTATTGCACCTATATTAGCAGTAGCAGCATTGGTAGGAGAAGATGGTCTTGCTTATGCAGGGGGAGGTCTAGTAGTAGCAGGATTGGTTTATCTAGTAATATCATTACTAATCTATGCCTTTGGAGTTGAAAAGGTAGTAAGCTTTTTTCCACCAATTGTAACTGGTCCTATTATAATGGTAATTGGACTTAAGTTAGCACCTACTGCTATTAGTATGGCATCAGAAAATTGGTTTTTAGCAATTGTTTCATTTATAGTGGTTTTATTGGTGAACATGTATGCCAAAGGGTTTTTCCAGATTATACCCGTTATGACTGGACTAATAGTAGGATATGTTGTTGCTATGTTTACAGGAAATGTAGATTTTACTCCTATAACTGAAGCTGCTTGGATAGGATTGCCTAATTTTCAGGTAGCCAAGTTCAGTTGGGAAACTATTATTATGATAGCACCAATTGCCTTAGTTACCGTAGTAGAGCATATAGGAGATATTATTGCAATTGGAGCTACGGTAGAAGGGGATTTCTTAGAAGAACCAGGGTTACACAGAACCATGTTTGCAGATGGATTGTGTACTTCAATATCAGCAATGTTTGGAGGTCCTGCTAATACTACTTACTCAGAAAACACTGGTGTATTGGCATTGACTAGAGTATGGGATCCAGTAGTTATGAGGATAGCAGCAGTATTTGCAATTATATTAGGAGGAGTACCAAAACTTGCAGCAGTTATAAGTACTATTCCAACTTCAGTAATAGGAGGAATATCCATAATTCTATTTGGTATGATAGCTGCAATTGGAGCAAGAACCCTTGTTGAAAACAGCGTAGACTTTAATAGATCTAAAAATCTATTAATTGCTGCAGCAGTTATGGTACTAGGACTTGGTGGAGATGCTGTACCAGGGGGAATGGCCTTAGCTGCAATAGTAGGTATAGTACTCAGTAAAGTTTTGCCCGATAGGTAGAGTAATATTAGCATTAATTAGTAAAACCTATTCAATATAGGTATAGAGATGAGTATGTGGGACTTTGTTCTTTAGTATATAGTCTAATAACAAATACATTTACTAAGAAGGGAGTTTCACATACTCTTTTTGAAGGTGTGATATCATGAATGAATCCAGTATTTGTAAAGTATTAGATAGGAGAATTCAAGAAGAAGATTTACAATGCGTGGTCCATTCTGTATTCAATAATAGTTTTAATGTATTAGACCATGAGAACAAATTAATCACATATTTGAATTCCAATGGAACTATGGCACCTAATTCAATAAAAATAGGACAAATAATATCCTTTAATAACCTAGGAATCAAACCAAAGATGAAGATTATAGTTTCTCAAAGATTTACAATAATTGAAGATTTAAATATTATATTAATCCATGATGAAGTTAAAATTTGGGATGGAAGTCCAAACTTAAATTTTAATAAAGAGAACAAGGAAAAGGTGAAGGCTAAACTATATAAAACGGGTGAAATATTATCTAAAAAGGGAAATAAGGAAGGAATTTTTCCTATTATAAAAGCATTAGATAAAAGGATTTTAGGTATTGATGTATTATTAAAAGATGAGATTATTATGGGAAAAGAGGAAGAATTTATTGAGGATAGATTCATAAAATTTATTGATAGCTATATCTATAATAATATAGATAATATTTCACAGAAAGCTAAAGATATAGTAGGTTTTGGAATTGGACTTACCCCATCAATGGATGATTTTTTATCAGGAATGATGATTTCGAGAGTCTATTCATATTACTATTTGGACTATCCTATGGAAAAGGCTTATGGATTCAATAATGCTATTGTAAGTAAAATAAAAGATAAAACCACTCGAATTAGCCAGGAAATGCTTATATACTCGTCCAGGGGAGAGGTGAATGATTATATTAGAGAACTAATGGTTTCTTTCCTGGGAAATGCGAGTTTAGATTATTTTTATTCAAATATAGATAAAGTTATGAGAATTGGAGAAACATCAGGAACAGATATACTTTTAGGGATATATGTGGGAAGTTGTATTTTACTTAAAGAGATCTTAGGGGGAGGATTTAATGACTAAGATAATATACGAAATAAGAGAGAATACATATTATGATTCTGTTACACTAATGCTTATTTCAAAAGAGGTAAAAAGGATTCAAGGAGTCTATGAAGTCCTTGTAGGAATGGGAACAGATTTAAATAAGGAATTGGCTCAAAACCTTAATATAATTACTGATGAAATTAAATCTATAGGAGCAAATGATTTTTTTATTACTGCCCTTGTAGATGAAGGTATTGAAATAGAGAAAGTGGTGAAGGAAGTAGATAAACTGTTGAGCCAAAGGAAAAAGGATAGTGGATTAGAGTATATGCCACCTACTTTAAGTTCTGCCTTAGAACAGGAACCAGAATCAAACCTAGTATTAATATCTGTAGCAGGAGAATATGCAGCCGATGAAGCAAGAAAGGCTTTAAATAACGATTTACATATTATGATCTTTAGCGATAATGTTTCATTGAAGGAAGAAAAAGAACTCAAACAATTGGCAGTAGAAAAGGGATTGTTGATGATGGGGCCAGATTGCGGAACTGCAATTATCAATAATATACCTTTGGCTTTTGCAAATGTGGTCAATAAAGGAAGTATCGGAATAATAGGGGCTTCAGGTACAGGAATTCAAGAAATTACAGTACTTATAGATAGATTAGGGGGAGGAGTTTCTCAAGTAATAGGTACTGGAGGTAGAGATTTACATAAGGAGATTGGTGGACTAATGATGTTACAAGGCATTGAGGCATTAATGAAAGACCCTTGTACGGAAGTCCTAGTATTGGTTTCAAAACCTCCTTCTGAAGAAATAGCAGAGATAATATTAGAAGCCATTGAAAATTCCAATAAACCAGTAGTTATTAATTTTATAGGTGGAGATAAAGAGAAAATAGGAAGGTATGGAGGCTATGCTGGTATATCCCTTGAAGATACAGCACGAAAAGCGGTAGCCCTTATGAAGGGTGAGGAAGTTAAGGATTTTGATGGATTTAGTTTATCTACTGAAGAAATAGATAGGATAATAGCCCAAGAAGTAGAAAAGTTAAATAAAGATCAAAAATACTTAAGAGGATTATATAAGGGAGGGACATTAGCTGAGGAAGCCATGAATATTCTCAGTAAAGAATTAGGTTCCATATATTCAAATATATCAATTTTACCAGAATATAGATTAGAAGATATATATAAAAGTATTGAACATACATGTATAGATTTTGGAGAAGATGAATTTACAGTTGGAAAACCCCATCCAATGATAGATCCTTCATCTAGAATTGAAGGTTTAATGAGGGAGGCAGAGGATGAAAAATTAGCAGTAGTGTTAATGGACTTTGTCCTAGGATATGGAGCCCATGAAGATCCTATAGGAGAGATGATTCCTGCAATTGAAAAGGCTAGGAATAAAATGAAACAAAAGGATAAATATCTATGTATTGTTAGTTCAATTTGTGGTACAGAAAAAGACCCTCAAAATTTAGTTGAATCACAAAGAAGATTAGAAGAAGCTGGTGTAATAGTTATGCCTTCAAATGCCCAAGCTGCAAGATTAGTAAGTTTAATCCTTAAGAAAAACCAATAGACTTGGGGGGATAAAATGTCAAAGATAAATAAGCTTTTTAACAGCCAATTAATAGTGATTAATATAGGTTTAGAGTTTTTCTACCTAGATTTAAAAAAACAAGGTGTTCCAACAGTTAATGTAAACTTTAGACCAATTGCTGGTGGTAATAAAAAAATGGTTTCACTTTTGTCAAAACTAAGATAGGATTTATTATTTAAGGGGGAAATGCTAAATGATAGGGGAAAAAATTAAAAAAGCTAATGAAGAAGCTATTCAAAAACTGCTAAAAGCTCAACCAACTATTATTGGAATTGGAAAAGCTGGAGAGGATATACCAAAGATGACTAAAAAAACCGTATTACATGCTGGACCACCTATTTCTTGGGATAAAATGAGTGGACCATTAAGAGGAGCTGTAATAGGAGGGTTGATTTATGAAGGATTAGCCTCTAATATGGATGAAGCAATAGCTATAGCTGCCTCAGGAGAGATTATCTTTGACTCCTGTCATCACCATAGGGCTGTAGGACCAATGGCGGGAGTTGTAACGTATTCAATGCCAGTTTGGATTATTAAGAATAAAACCTATGGAAACTATGCTTACTGTACCTTAAACGAAGGTTTAGGCAAGGTTTTACGTTATGGCGCCTATAGCCAAGAGGTAATAGATAGGCTTAAGTGGATGGAGATGGTATTAGCTCCAGTTTTAAAAGCCACATTAAAATTATCAGGAGAGATAGATTTAAAACCCATGATAGCACAAGCTTTACAGATGGGAGATGAAGGTCATAATAGGAACAAAGCTGGTACTTCGTTATTAATAAGAGAATTAGCTCCATATTTGGCATATACGGAATTTTCCAATGAAGATAAATGGGAAGTATTAAAATTTATCCATAGTAATGATCATTTTTTCTTAAATCTAACCATGCCAGCAGCCAAATGTTCCCTAGATTCACTGGAAGGCATAAAGTATAGCACAATTGTATATACCATGGCTAGAAATGGTACTGAATTTGGAATTAGAGTAGCAGGATTAGGAGATAGATGGTTTACTGCACCAGCGGAAATAATAGATGGATTATATTTCCCTGGATATTCTACAGAAGATGCAAATCCAGATATAGGAGATAGTGTAATAACGGAAACATCTGGTATAGGAGGATTTGCTATGGCCTCTGCAATTCCTATAGTACAGTTTGTAGGAGGTACACCAGAAGATGCTATTAACTATTCAAGGTCCATGTATGAAATAACAGAAACGGAGAATGATGCATATAAGATACCTCTCCTTAATTTTAGAGGTACAGCTACTGGTATAGATATACGCAAGGTTGTAGAAACGAGAATTCTTCCCATTATCAATACGGGAATTGCTCATAAAGAGGCAGGAATAGGTCAAATAGGAGCGGGATTGGTACATCCACCTATAAAATGTTTTGAAGATGCTTTAGAGGCATTCGTAAAGGTACTGGAAGATGAGGGGGAACTATAGTAACATCTCTCATTTCTATTAAAGTATTTAAATTAAGGGGGAATAGAGCATGAATCTAGTAAAAAGTTGGAATAAAGTGAAAATATATGATTTAACTCAAAATTTAAGTCATTTAACTCCACCATGGCCTACTTATGAGCCACTACAGATTAAATTCTTTAAGAGGTTATCACCACATGGTGCTAATGGACAATTAATTACAACTTCTAACCATGTTGGGACCCATTTAGATGGCCCATTACATTTTGATACTGCTGGAAGGGATATAGCATCTTTAGAACTTGAAAAGCTAGTAGGACCAGGGGTTATAGTCGATATATCAGATATAGCAGAGGATTTTAGTATTTATACACCTGAAGATATTATTGATAGAGTTGAAGTTAAGAAAGGGGATATCCTCATTATCAATACAGGTTATCATAAGTATGGATGGGATCAACCAGAAGCTGATGAAAGAAGGTATATGCTAAGACATCCTGGACCATCAATGGAATTTGTTCATTGGGTAAAAGAAATGGAAATTAAATGGATTGGAGTTGATTGTGGTTCTGCAGATCATCCAATGAATACAAAGATTAGAGATTGGGAACCAAAAGAAGCAGAAGCAGCAGATAAGTACATGAGAGAAAAATATGGAAAGGGTTTAAATGAAATATATCCATGGCCAGATGTATATCAAGCTATGCATATCCAAGTATTTCCCCAACCATATGAAATAATTCATGCTGAGAACTTAGGTGGAGAGATAGATAAAGTTCTCAATAAACGTATGATTATTGGATGTTTCCCATGGAAATTTATAGATGGAGAATCATCTATTTGTAGAATAGTAGCATTTGATAGTGAATAATAGATGGAGTGGTCTTATATGAGATTGCCATTGGGAAATATAAAAATATTAGACCTTACCAGAGTATTAGCAGGTCCCTTTGCCACTATGATATTGGCAGATTTAGGTGCAGAAATAATAAAAATCGAAATACCTGTAAAAGGAGATGACGCAAGGCATTTTGGGCCTTATATAAATGGAGAAAGCGCTTATTTTATGAGCCTCAATAGGAATAAAAGGAGTATGACATTAAATTTAAAGGATGAAAAGGGGAAAGAAATATTTTTGGAATTAGTAAAAAAGGTAGATATAGTTGTAGAAAACTATAGACCTGGAACTATGGAAAGGTTAGGTATAGGTTATGAAGTTTTATCCAAAATCAATCCAAAACTCATATATGCATCAACATCAGGGTATGGACATACTGGGCCTTATAGTGAAAGAGCAGCTTATGATGCAGTTGTTCAGGCTATGGGAGGGATTATGAGTATTACTGGGGAAAAAGATGGTAAACCTACAAGGGTAGGAACTTCCATAGGAGATATTACAGCTGGATTATTTACTGCTATAGGAATTTTAGCAGCTTTAAACACTAGGTATGAAATGGGAATAGGACAAAAAGTTGATGTAGCTATGCTAGATTGTCAAGTTACAATTCTTGAAAACGCCATTGCTCGTTATATAGTTACAGGAGAAATACCTAAACCAGGTGGAAATAGACATCCATCTATTGTGCCTTTTGAACCATTTAAAACTAAAGATGGAGAGATTATGGTAGCAGTAGGGAATGATGCTTTGTGGAGGGAGTTTTGTAAAGTAATTGGCAAAGAAGAGTTAATCCAGGATGAAAGATTTAAAACTAATCCCCTTAGAAATGAAAATTATGATATTTTGAGGCCATTAATTTCTGAATCCATTTTAAATAAAACAACCGAAGAATGGCAACATAGATTAGATGGAGTAGGGGTACCTAATGGTCCAATAAATACAATTGATAAGGTACTAGAGAATCCTCAAATAATAGCAAGAGATATGATAATAGAGCTTGACCATCCAGTAGCAGGCAAATTAAAAGTACCAGGTATACCTATTAAGCTTAGCCATACACCAGGAAAAATAAGAAGAACATCTCCAGTATTAGGAGAGCACACTTTTGAAATACTGAAAGGATTATTAAATTATAATGAAAAACAAATTAATGAATTAAAAAAGGAAAATATAATTTAAACTTTAGGCACTGCTGCCTAAAGTTTAAATTATTAGATATACCAACCTCTTATTATCAAAAGAAGCTACCAAATAGCAAGAGGGTATAGAGGTGATTATTATAAAACAGGTGGTTTATGGTATTTAGTTGTTTGTTCAAAAGCATATGCAATTTCTAATAATATAGGTTCGCTCAATCTTCTGCCTAAAAACTCAATTCCTACAGGAACCCCTATTGGTGCAGTATCTGTAGGCTGAGTAAATCCAGCAGGTACTACAATTGATGGAAAACCTGTAACAGAGCTTAAAACACCATTCCTATCAACTTGTGACTCACCAATTTTCACCACAGGACGTTTTTGATGAGGATAAGCTATGGCATCCAAATCATATTTGGCCATTATTTCCATAACTGTATTCTGAGTTTCAAATCTTTTTATTAAGCGTCTATTATATATATCTGAGTTGATATCAAGGGTTTCAGCGTATTTAATATTTTCTTCTATTCCCTTATGATATTTTCCAGATATTATTATATCGTTAAGAGAATGTACTTTTGATTTAGAACCTAGTTTTTCTAAGTATAGGTTTAGATGAGGTTTTAACTCATGTAGATGGACACTTACTTCATTAACAAGTTTATCTGCATCAATATATTCTTTAATATGGATTAATATCCCTCCATTTTTCTTTATATCATCTAGGCAATTGAATATAATGGCATTCACTTCTTTATGGATATTTTTAGTACCGAAAAAACTATTGAGAATTCCAATTCGTTTTCCCTGTAACCCATCTTTCCTCAAATATTTTGTATATGACTTAGGAATATGTCCAATAGACCAAGCTGTTGCAGGATCAATAGGGTCGTATCCAGCAATTATGTCTAGTACTTTGGCAGTATCTTCTACTGTCCGCATAATAGGACCAGCAGTATCTTGAGTCAAAGAATAAGGAACGATACCAGCTCTGCTTATAAGACCCACAGTAGGCCTTAGACCTACTAAACTGCAAGCAGAAGCTGGGGACCGGATGGAATTAATAGTATCCGTACCTAAACCTATAATGCCAAAATCAGCAGCTATACCTGCAGAAGTACCACCGCTAGAACCTCCTGGGGTTCTAGTAAGGTCATAAGGATTTAAAGTTTGGCCTAGGACAGAGCTAATAGTCTCTCCCCATACTGCAAATTCATGCAAATTTACTTTGGCAAGTATAATTGCCCCTGCCTTTTTCAATTTTTCTGTAATAAAGGCATCCTCTGAAGGTATTATTCCTTCCAAGGCAATAGAACCTGCAGTTGTAGGCATATCCTTTGTATTTACATTATCTTTTAATAACACAGGTATTCCATGTAATGGACCTTTAATTCCTGATTCCTTAAACCTTTCATCCAAATCATGAGCTATTTCCAATGCCTTTGGATTAATAGTTATGACGGAATTAATTTTAGGTCCATTTCTATCATATTTCTCGATTCTTTCCATATACATTTCAATTAAATCACTGCATTTTATTTCCAAGTTATTTATTGCATTATGAACAGATGAAATAGTTGCACCTTTTAAACAAAATCCTTTATTATTTTTCACAATATTCACCTACTTGAATGCCTAATAAATTGGTAGAACATAAAACTACCTTTT
>NZ_PPXX01000053.1 GCF_021655075.1 Clostridium sp. Cult2 | reverse complement strand
AACTAAAGAGTGGTTAGAGAAAAGTAATTAATTTTTTTTATTTCAACTGGCCCAGTTTTCGATTAAAATATGGTATAGTTTTCAGTTGACAAATACACCTATTTATATAAATGGGAGATGAATTGCAATTCTAAGTTAAAAGCATTTATTTTGTAATAATTCCTTCTATAATAAGGTAGAGAGGTCATTCCATAGTTAATATTCACCACCTTATTGGGAAGGATACAAGGGTCCTTCCCTACATGTTTAATATGAAAATTATATGATTAAATAATAACCTAATTAAGAACACACGAGAACCGTCCCTCTGTGTTGCTATCCTAAGTTAATCTCTTTATATGTATTCCCTTCCAAGTCTTTTATTTTAAAGGTTTTCCCTTCTAATATTCCATAGGTATGGGGATTATTTTCCTTTGGTAGTGTAATGCTTCCTGGATTGATTACATATATATTGCCCATTTTTTCTGCTTTAGGTATATGAGTATGCCCATATATAAACACATCTCCATTACTTAATTTCGGCATATTGTTTTCATTATATATATGTCCATGGGTTAAAAACAAACGCTTATTGTTGTATAGAATAGTTGAGTAAGTAGCCATTATGGGAAAATGTAGTACCATTTCATCTACTTCACTATCACAGTTTCCTCTTACAGCAATTATTCTATCGGTAAAACTATTGAGAATTTCTATTACTTGTTTAGGATTGTATTCTTTAGGTAATGGATTCCTTGCTCCATGATATAGGTGATCTCCTAATATTACTATATAATCAGCTTTTTCTTCTTTGAATTTATCTAATGCTTTGTTTAAATAATAGACTGAACCATGTATGTCTGACATGAAAAAAAGTTTCATATGTTTTCCCCTCTCTTTGGTAAGTTTAATGAACTAATTCTGCTACTTAGTTCCTTATTATATTTATTCTATTTATATATAGAAAATCCTCTAAGGAGAGCATATCACTCCTGCCCAAAACCTAGTTCAATTAAATGGGTAACTTATCCTTTTTAATGGAATACCGGTTTTACAACTGCCTGGTTATGAAAATGGAAACTAGTTTACTTCATACTATTTATAATTTCTATAGCAGCTTTACCTGTCATATGTTCGATTTTAATTTCAATCAAACATACTCTATCCCATTCTCTTTCAATTTCTTGCTGTCCTTCTTTAATATAGTCAGGTGAATATTTTTCAATTAAACTTTCAAGAGCATATTGCCTATCAGAATCATCTGTAAGAATCTTCGCTCTACCAAAGATGGAAGCACTGCGAAAATGGGTAGTAAAAGTTTTTTGTATTACTTCGTCTTTTTCTATTACACAAAATGTCACTTTATCATTCCTTTTTATACTGTCAATCTTATGCCCTACTTTTGCGCTATGAATAAATAGTTTATCACCTTCAAAGGCATAACTTACTGGAACTGTATACGGGTAACCATCGTCACCAATTACACCTAAAACTCCAGAACTGCATAACTTTAAAATTTTTATTGTCTCTTCTTTGGATAATAATTGTTTCTTTCTTCTCATTTCTCTGAACATAATTAAACCTCCTTTTTAACATTTATATTTTTACCATCCTATTAATGCAATAAATGTACCATATTAACAGGAGATTAACATAAGCTAATTACATCAACTTCTAGAAAATTTATTTTATATTTAATTGGTCATTATTCCTGTTTGCCGGATTATTCTCCTATATTCCGTGCATATGTACTATGTAGTAGCAACTACTAATTTGTCTTCGTTATCATCTTTTCTTATTATTACAGCTATAACTCTACCTCTAAACCTTTCGAGAGGTTCAAATTCATCTAATACATAAGCCTCTATTTTTTCACCGTCATTAGCTTTGGTATTTAGAATATATCCATAATTAACAGGATAGAAAAAATTGTATTTTCTATGCCTTGTATTATTTATTTTATAGAAGTAACTTCCATTAATCAATATATAAATGAAAATGGGACAGCGAGAACCGTCCCTACTGCCCCATTTTGAATTCTTTATATCCCATAAGCACTACCCAAACATAGGCTAAGGTTTTTGGTATCATTAAGATTCCAATCCATGGAATTGTATTTGCCCATAGTACAACTGGTATATATAGAGCAAAAGATAATACAATTGCTAGCCACATATATTTAAAATTATTATCGCCATGTTTTTTGGCTTCAGAATAAAAAATACCAATAATTATAATACCCATAATTAAAAATGGAATGTTTCTATATATTCCCCAGGAAACTGGCGGATTATAGTTTAACCAGTCATTTTGTGGAAAGAAGCATAATCCTATTCGTATTATACTTAAAGCATAGATTATATATGTTAATCCATTACGCCCTTCAATATTATAGCGTTGCCTCCATATATGATATAGGATTACATAAAATATAGTCATAGTAATTGAAGTTATAAACTTACCAACTCCAAGAGCAGCTGCATTGGCTTCTAAACCAGTTGTAAGTAATGCATATGCCCTAGGAACTAAATGAAAGGAATCCCCTGTACCTAGTAAAACAGCCATTATTCCAAATAATTTATATTGTTTGTTATTACCACTTTTAATTATCATTGCTGTTCCCAATGTAATAACACCGATTAAATAAACAGCATCAAATAATGTTTCCATAATTGCTTGCATAGTTACCACTCCTTAATGTAATTTATGAACAATGTTCATTGCAGATTATATTAATAATTATACACCAAGTATGACTTTTATTAAATCTTTTTATATCGTGAATGAGTGAAGGTTCTTCCTTTGCCAGAATAAATGGGACAGTAAGAACCATCCCTACTGTCCCGTTTACTTCAATAGCAATTTTTTTGAAAATAGAAATTTAAAGCCTGAAATCCTTAATAATTCTAAGGTTCAGGCCTTTTCACTTAGTTTTTGCTATAAAAGTCAAGTTTTATATTTTATCGTATCTTAATCTAATTTAATAAGTTTTCCATTTATATTCACTGATTCTACCATTGTACTATCTAATGGTGCATTTAAAAGGTATTTAAGACTTATTTTTTCATTTTGACTAAAAGAAGTAGATAATTCTATCTCTTGTGTCGTTCCATCAGTCATATTAACTTGAATTTGTGGACTATTTTCCTCATCATATTCCCCCATACCTAATAAGGTAACTCCTATTTGAGAAACTTGAATACGATCTAGCTCCCAAGTTCCAAAATCCAATTTACATTCTGTTTCTTTTCCTGGATTTACAGACTGAAGTTTAAATTTAGTTTTCCAGTTACCTTCCGTATATCTTCCACTAGATACAAAATAGCCCTTAAGAAATACTTCCTTAGGATCTATTCCTTCTAAATCAAATACATATTCAATATAATCTCCCCTATCCATAGTGTTTCCTAATTCATCTATACCAAAATGAACGGTAGATGGGTAAAGTTCTAATGCATTATTTTCTGCATCGGTAAAGTAAAAATATCCATGATCGTCAATACCACCCCCTACCCATTTGGTTTGAATATGAAGCTTATTATCAATATATCCTATATTGGAAATATACATAAAGTCAATCTGAGGAAGTGAAATATTCATTTCATCTTCTTTTAAAACCTGTATTGTGCCTTGTTCCTCCCATAAGTCAAACATTGTACCACTACCACCAGATACACGCTCCATATTTAGTGGTATAGTTTGTGAACTATCATCTTCTATATCCATTAAATTAATTCCTGTTTCTACTTCATCAAATACTAAAGAACCACTTAAAAAAGACTTAACAGCAAAACTTAATTTTTTACCATTCATTTTTTCTCCACCATTAGCCTGTATTCGTAATGTAGCTGTTTTAGTTTCTTCATCATAATCAATTATTTGAGAGTTAAAAAGTGCTCCTTCAGATAGTGTATAATTATATAAATCAAGGGATTCATCAATTCTATCTCCTGTTAAGTCCTGCATGGTTAAGTAAATCACTGCCATTTCATCATCATTATATGCTGCAACAACTTCCATTTTAATTCCATTATCTTCACTTACCATTTCAATTGGTTGAAGTATAGGAGCTATCTCAGGACTTATCTTTGATACAATCTTATTAAAACTTGGAACAGTGGCAGCTAATACTCCAACTGATAACATTATACAAATGCAAGTTACCATTGCGATTTTTAAAGGTTTTCTCTTATTTATAATAAAACCTTTTTGTTTCAATTCTTTATTCACCTCTGTAGCAATATCATATTCAAGGGTTTTGATAGTACTTAGCCTAGCTTTAATTATTTGTTCATCACGATCATATTTCATTTAAGATTCCTCCAATCTATTATAATAAGAATTCTTTTTTTCTAAAGCTTTTATAAGCTTATTTTTTGCTCTTTCATATTGTTTTCGCAATGTAGCAGCAGGAACTTGATAAATCATTTCTAATTCTTTATAGCTTTTTTCATCAATAACTCTACTAAATATTAATGCACGCTCTGCACCTGTTAATTTTAAAAGTGCCTCTTTTAAATCCTCACTTATAAAATCAGTAGAAGTATCTTCTGTATTGTTATTTGATTCCGGTATAAAAAATAATAATTTTCTCTTTCTCAATATATCCATACAAGTATTATAGGCAATGCTATATAGCCACGTGGACAAAGAATAACCTTTTTTAAAACTATTTCTTTTATTATAGGCTTTTATAAATGTAATCTGTACTGCATCTTGTGCCTTGTGATAGTCACAGAGAATATTATGGCAATATCGTAACAATGGTTGCCCATACAATTCAATTGCACACTCCAGCTCATATTCTCCACCAGTAGAGAAAGACTCATCCAATATATTTGCTTCCATCTTTATACTCCCTTCTTTAAATTAAAAACTAGTCTTCACTTCTAATACGTAAACCAGTTTGGTTTTGTGACATAATATTAAAAAAACAATGCCATTTAAATCAGCATTGCTTTTTTAATTTGAATTTTTATGGATCAAAATACATTAGAGGATAAATTAAAATTCTAGATAATCAGGGTTTAAAGTATATCATAACAAAAAAGTTACCCAAGCCTTGGCCTGAATAACAATAAAGTTAATTACATTGTAAATATTTCAATTACCTTATTTATAACTTCTTCCATTTTTTCATCATTCAAGTTTCCAATTTTATAAAGCATTATATTTTTGTCCGCAGTAAATATCTTGTTAGGCCTTACGTTACTTTCCCTGTTTAGACTACCATTTTCAATATCATCAGTTTCTATACTAATGGAATATGAATCAGATATATTTTGACTTGTTATTTGGGATAATATTAAATCATCTCCTTCTAAGTTTGTCAAAACTAAGGCAGGTCTTTTTTTAGAATTAGATAAGTCTGAAAATGGAAATGGAACTACAACCACATCTCCCTTTACAAATGTTCCCATGCTTCGTCCTCCTCAGGTTTTAACCAATCCTTAGATAGGCTCTTTTCACTTGCTAATGTTATATTCTGTATTCCTAATTGATTATCTTTTGCCTCCCTAAACTCTATATAATCAATATAATTAGCCACTTCTTTTAAAAGATCAAGGGGTAGTTTTTCTATCTTCTTTGCTAATATTTCTTTATTAATCAATTATAACCCTCCCTTTTTGTATAAATAGTCCGATTTTCTGGTATATTTATATTGTATTACATTAAAAGGTAGATTTCAAAACATAATTTTATATATTGTTTTCCTACCTTTCTGCACCCTGTAATTATTATATCATAATTTTCTGTATATAATAATCTATAAGTAATTATTTCACTACATTACATTTTTATTAATTCTTAGTGTATTTTAGGATAGAACTTCAAACCCATTGATTTATATAACTTAGCCTAATTAATCTTTCATCTTTACCTCTCATAAGCAATATACCAGATACTATTACCAATAAAGCCACATTTTCTATATAAATTTATTGGATTATTGATATTATTACAATCTCCAGATACTGTCGCAAATTTTGCTTTTCCTTTCATCCTTGTCAATAATTCACAGACTAAAGCTTTTCCAAAGCCTTTTCTCCTATATTCAGGCAAAACTTGTATCCATTCTAATATTCCTTCTTTCATATAGGGATCCAAGTCAGCCATACCAAATGCTACAGATATATTCTCCTTATTATTAATTTCATCAATAAATACCCATAGATTCTTTTCATATACTTCACTTTTTAAATATGCTTTTAAGGTCTCTTTTGTTATATCTATATTGGAATAAGATAATTCTATTATCTTTAAGGCAACATCATAATCCTTCTCACTATCAGGATTAAAGGTTCTAAATTTATAACCTTTAGATAAATTTGGGATGTCTATTTGTTCTAAAGGATGTTTAATTCTAAAAAACTTATCTACCTTTTTAAAATTTTCTTTTTTATTCTCTGGTAATTTAATCCATTGATACTCATGAAATATTTTAATATAATCTGGTTTTTGAAATGTAATCTCTTTCCAATAAGGTAATGATGAATAATCACAGGGGTTTCTTTGGTAAGATAGCTTATCATGTACGTCATCACAATACTTATTCCACTTTGACTGAAACACCTCATTTGGAACAGTACATCTAACTAAATCTAGTGCAGATGTAATTCCCCTTTCTTTACAATCATGTACATTGATACTATAAGCCTCCCAGTCTAGCTCATCCTTTTCTGTTATTTCTAAACCTAATTCATCATTGGGAAATATATCCCTGTTCATATACTCATGATGCATATTCCAAAATAGATTAAATTCTTCCTCAGAATTAACAACTTGAATTTCTAGATTCTTTTCTTTCATTTTCATCCTCCATATTTATATTGGAGGCTATTTTAGAGTGCTACCTCCCGCCACTTTTGAATTATTAAATACTTTATTTTCATAAAGGACCACTCCTTTCAAAATTTCATTATAAGCAAAATAGAAATCATATTAAAATGTATATTTCTTATAATTTCATGCTTATGTACACAATTATATCAATATTTATTTATAAAATCATATATTTTCAAAACATTCGTAGGATAGAGCTTCAAGCCTCTTGATTTATCAATACTTCATGCTCGTGTCATTATTATAGCATGTTCCCTAGGAGCGGGGTCGGATGGAAAATAAGGTTTTCTTACTATTTTTCATAATTTTATATAAAAATTTAGAGAAGATTTAATCTATCTCTATCTTCTCTAAGACTGTTGTTTATATTGTCTAGTAACATTTAATGTTTTTAGAATTCTTAAGATTTATTCATGTCATTACTTTGACACGAGGGGTTATACTTGGTAGTTAGTTATTTGCTGATTTGGAAAAAATTAAGGTGTTAATATTTTTCATGGTAAGACGTTTAAAATAAAGAATGCACAGCAAAGTAAATAATTCAGTGTATCATTTTGAAGCCTTTATTCATTACTTTTCTTAAGTCTTTTTCCTGTTGGAGTAATAAAATATAAGAAAAAGAGAAAAAATGAAAAAAGTAATAAATACAAAACGTTACCTGTATCAAAGTATCGAAAACCCATAAATCCAAGGAAACCTAGGAAACCCTGTCTTTGTTCATTATTCACCATAATAACCTATCTCCCTTCATAATAAGATTTTTCTTTGCTACGCATAATACTATCACTGTACTTTAAATATAAATGATGTATCTTAACTTTATAATAATCTTATTAATTAAAATACTAAACATCATAGTATATTTATCTTTTCACCACAATGTTTACAATGAAATACATGATTCTTGGCATACATTAGCCTATCAAGATTTTCATATCCTCCACAATTTGGACATCTTAATCTCTTTTTATCTAAGCTAATATAAGATATTAGAAAAGTTCCAGCAAAAATGAACAATGGCCATTTAATAAAACCCCCAACCATTGTGACTACAGATAGTACAACAAATATTAAACCTAGATTAATATCTTTTCTTAATATATGCTTCATAGCCTTGGCCCCCTTCAAAATACTATTATGCTTATTTTATATTAATATACTTATGTTCATCACTAGAAAATCAAGAGTTTAACATTTTCTCATAAATTGCATTAAAAATAATATTACACTTATTCAATGCTTCTTTGGGTGCCTTTTCTATAAATTCATATGGTCTTTCACTTAAATCCAATACTTTAATTTGATCCATTAAAATATCGCCTTTAATTTGAATGTTGTATTCATCTAAATTTACTCTGGTAAAAAAAGTACTAGTTGAATTTGTTATTGGAACTACTGTTACTATGCCATTTAGTTCCTTTTGTGTAATAGGATCCGATATTACAAGTCCAGGTCTGTATCCCCCTTGTTCATGTCCTTTAGATGGAGAAAAATTAATCTTAATTATATCACCAAATTCTAAATTATTGAAATTACTTTTATCTAAATTAGCCATAATTATTACCATACCTCTTTCCCAATAGGATTTCCCCAATCAATATCTATTTTTGGATTTAGTTTTTCACCTTTGGATTGTTCAGCTAAAATTTCAAATTTTGTTTTTCCCTGTTTCTTTTTTAGTATTAATTTTTCTCCTTCTATTTCAATACTAAAGCTTATATTTTCAAAATTGTTACTATCTATATTTAATTCATCTAATATTGTTTTTGGTATGCGAATAGCTGCACTATTACCCCATTTAGCTAAATTAATCTTCATCCAAATCACCTCTTTTTAAAAATTATTTCTTACATACAGTATATACCTGTATATACTGTATGTCAATTATTAAATACATTTTATGTAAATATATATCTAGAGAAGTCAAACATATGTGACACGACCTCTGAAAAATTATCTAAGTTTTTTAGGATAGAACTTGGAACCCTTGATTTATCTACATCTCATGCCCATGTCATTATTATAGCACATTCCCCACAGGCAGGGTCAGGTAGAAATTATGGGTTCTATTGAGTATTTGAGGCTATTTTTTGATTTCAAGCATAAATTTAGAGAGGATTAAACTTTAATTTAATCCTCTCTGATTCTGTTGTCTACAATACTAACTTTTGAATTTATAGCTTAATTAAATGATCATTTTCCCGTATTAATGTTTCATCATGAGTTACCATTAGCACAATTTTACCTTCTTGATTTAATTGATGAAGAATTTCCATTACCATTTGGCCGTTCTTGCGGTCAAGGGAACCTGTAGGTTCATCTGCCAGGACCAGCTGACAGTTCTTTAGTCGTAATCTAGCAAGTGCAATACGTTGTTGCTCACCACCAGATAGAGAATAAACCTTTTGTTTCAGTGAGGCTTCCATACCAACAGATTCCAATGCTTCTTCTACCATTATCCCAGATTTTCCTTTCGAATGAACCATTAGCAAATTTTCTTCTACTGTTTTCTGTTTCACCAAAGCAAAATTTTGAAAAACAAATCCTACTGTATTTCGATAATACTTTTTAAGATTTTTAGTATTAGTAATATCCAATCCATCCACATTTATTTTATCATTTGATACAGGCTCAAGTCCCCCAATCATATTCAGTAAAGTAGTTTTACCGCACCCACTTTCACCTGTAATTACCACAAATTCACCATCTAGATGACCTTCTGCTATAACAGAAAGTCCCTCTTTATAGGTAAATATTCCTTCTAAATTTTCTTCATCCGATCCCAACAAATTACCAGTTTCCATAATTTCCTTAATGATTTCTGGCTGGTTTACATTATCTGGAATCAAAATATAATTACCTTCCTTTTGAGAAAAAACATCCCATTCAGAAATCTCATCACTGTACTGAGTTAATCCTGACAAATTGGCAAACACATACTTATCTCCCCATTTTGGTGAAACTTCTTCAAAGGATTGGTAAGAAACAAGGGAGCATTCCAGTTCATTGTAGCTATATCTCATAAAATTATCTTTAATCTGTTCCCATGTATCAAGAGGATGTTTATCTTCAAAATATCCCGTTGCATGTTCCATTTTTTCATAATCATAAGGATATTTTATATCAATATGAAC
>NZ_PPXX01000052.1 GCF_021655075.1 Clostridium sp. Cult2 | reverse complement strand
CCTAAAAAGATTTAAATTTGACAAAAAATATTCCTTGTAAATATTACAATTACAAGGTCATAGTGTTTTCTGTTTAATTATTTGCTGTAAAACTGGGGTGGATATTTTAGTAGTAATAGTTCTAAAACAATTCTTGACTTATATTAATCATATTGATAATATGGAAGTGTAATAAATAAAATGAATATTAAGCTCATATAATTCTCATAATATGGTTGAGAAGTTTCTACGAAATGACCGTAAATCATTTGGCTATGAGCGAAAGTGTACCTAGGGTTCCGAGGGGAATACCTTGTCTGGACCGAGCGGTACAGATATTGTCATGGACAATGTTACACCGAAGGGATAAAAGCCCAGTCGGGTAGGTTTCGCTTAACCTACCTGACTGGGCTTTATATATTTCAAGGAGGTTTGAATGTGAATATTAATAGAATATTTATTGAAAAAAAAGAAGAATTCAATACTGAAGCAGGTAATTTGTATAGAGATTTTAGAGATTATTTAGGAGTGAAATCTCTAAAGAGGATAAGGGTTATTAATATTTACGATATTTTCAATGCAAATGATGGAGAATATGACCAAATAGTTAAAAATGTACTTTGGGAAAAAAATCTAGATTACTTATATGAAGCAACTCTTCCATTGAATCAGGATGAAAAATTCTTTAGAGTTGAATTCGTTCCAGGTCAATACAATCAAAGGGAAGATTCAGCTAACCAATCTATTTATATATTATTGGGGAATAAAGATATTAAGGTTAAACATTCAAAGATAATTGTAATAGAAGGTATAGGTGATGAAGAATTAAATTTAATTAAGGATTACTATATAAATCCTGTAGAGATGAGAGAAATAGATATGGATTTCATCCATTACGAAAAATATGAAGAAGCTGAAGATGAAATAGAAATAATAGAAAATTTTATCAGGATGACAGATAAAGAAATTGCCTTGATGAAAGAAAAATATGGATTGGGTTTAGACATGGAAGATTTATTATTCACTCAAAAGTATTTTAGAGATGAGGAAAAGAGAAACCCAACTATTACTGAGTTAAAGGTAATAGATACCTATTGGTCTGATCACTGTAGACATACAACCTTTATGACAAAAATAGAAGAGATAAAATTTGAAGAGAGTAAATACAAACCTCTAATAGAGGAAGCCTTCAAAGAATATTTAGATTCTAGAGAATATGTTTATGAAGATAGAGAGAAAGCAATATCTTTAATGGATTTAGCAACTATAAATATGAAGGAGATAAAGAAAAAAGGATTATTAGATGATTTAGAAGAATCAGAAGAAGTGAATGCAGCCAGTATAGAAATAGATGTAGATGTAGATGGAAAGATAGAAAAATGGCTTTTAATGTTTAAAAATGAAACCCATAACCACCCAACAGAGATAGAACCTTTTGGTGGAGCTTCTACATGTTTAGGAGGATGTATAAGAGATCCTCTTTCTGGTAGAGCTTATGTATATCAAGCTATGAGGATTACAGGAGCAAGCGATCCAAGACAAAGTTTCGAAAACACATTAGCTGGTAAGCTACCACAAAGAAAGATTACCCAATCTGCCATGGAAGGTTATAGTTCCTATGGGAATCAGATAGGTGTTCCTGGTGGATATGTAAGGGAAATATATCATGAGGGATATGTAGCCAAGAGAATGGAAGTTGGAGCTTTAGTAGCAGCTGCACCTAGAGAAAATGTAATAAGAAAATCTTCTGAACCTGGGGATATAGTTTTGTTAGTAGGAGGTAGGACAGGAAAAGATGGGCTAGGCGGTGCAGTAGGTTCTTCAAGAAAACATACAGAAGAATCTTTAGAAACTGGTGGAGCAGAAGTTCAAAAAGGAAATCCTCCACTTGAAAGAAAAATACTTAGACTATTTAGAAACGAAAATTTAAGTAAAATGATCATGAAATGTAACGATTTTGGTGCTGGTGGTGTTTCGGTAGCCATAGGAGAATTAGCACCTGGGTTGAATATAGACTTAGACAAAGTTCCACTTAAATATCCAGGACTAGATGGAACAGAAATTGCTCTTTCTGAATCACAAGAAAGGATGGCAGTAGTAATCCATAAAGAAAATCTAGAATCTTTTATTAAATATGCAGAAGAAGAGGATTTGGAGACTACAGTAGTTGCTACAGTCACCGCTGATAATAGGTTATTTATGAATTGGAGAGGGAATCCTATAGTTAATATATCTAGAGAATTTTTAGATACCAATGGAATAAGGAAAAAGATAAAAGTATCTGTGGAAAACCCTAGTGAAACAGCTTATTTACACCATAAACCATCCTATTTAGATGGAAAAGATATTAAAGAAAACTGGATAAAAAATCTAACTTACCTAAACCACGCCAATCAAAAAGGTCTTATAGAAAAATTCGACCATAGTGTAGGTAGTGGGACAGTTCTAATGCCTTTAGGTGGTAAATATAGATTGACTACTACAGAGGGAATGGTTGCTAAGATTCCAGTTTTAGAGGGAGAAACCAATACTTGTTCATTAATGAGTTATGGATTTGATCCAAATCTTTCAAAATGGAGTCCTTTCCATGGAGGTATTTTTGCGGTTGTTGAATCTTTGGCAAAGATTACAGCTATGGGAGGAGATTTTAGGAAAGTAAGATTAACTTTCCAAGAATATTTTGCAAGATTAGATAAAGATCATAAAAAATGGGGTAAACCCTTTGCTGCTTTGCTGGGAGCTTTTCTAGCGGAGAAAAAGCTGGATATTCCAAGTATTGGTGGTAAGGATAGTATGTCAGGTACTTTTGAAGATATTGATGTACCTCCAACAATAATCAGTTTTGCAGTTACTTCAGATAAGGTCCAAAACATTATTTCTCCAGAATTTAAAGAAGCCAGAAATAATGTAGTATTAATCCCATTATATATAGATGAACATGGGATGGTAGATTTTGAACAGTTGAAAAATAACTATATAAGGATAAAGGAATTAATAGATGATGGAAAGATAATATCTGCCTCTACAGTGAAATCTGGAGGTATAGCAAGAAGTATATCAGAAATGACTTTTGGAAATAAAATAGGATTTAAATTCCTTGATGATTATAGGGAAGAAGATTTATTCTTACCTTTATATGGCTCTATTATAGTAGAAATGAAAGATAAACCAGAAGAGCTATTGAGAGGCTTAGATTATAGATTATTAGGAAATACCCTAGAGGAAGAATATATAGAAATATCTAATGAAAAATTGGATTTAAATCTATTAATAGAAGAATGGAATAAACCATTGATGGATGTATTCCCTGCAAAGGATAATCATATATATGAACCTAAAGAAATCTTATATTCTGATGGTAAAATCAAAAAAGCAAGTGTAAAAATAGCAAAGCCAAAGGTGTTTATTCCTATATTTACTGGCACCTATGGAGAATATGATATGACAAAATCCTTTGAAAATGCAGGAGCTGAAGTTGAAACCTTTGTATTTAGAACTTTTGATAAAAATACAATAGAGGATTCTTTAAAAGAGATGGCAAGAAGGATAAAAGAAGCTCAAATACTTGGTTTACCTGATGGAGCAATATTAGGGGATGAACCTGATGGTGGAGGAAAATTATTAGCCAATATATTGAAAAATTCCTATATGAAAGAGGCTTTAATGGAACTGTTAAACTATAGAGATGGTTTAATATTAGGAATAGGCAATGGGTTCCAAGGCTTAATTAAATCTGGTCTCATACCTTATGGTGAGATTAAGGATTTAGATAAAAATTCCATCAATATAACTTACAATAATTTAGGCTACCATATATCCACTATGGCAAAGGTGAAAATTGTATCTAACTTATCACCTTGGTTTAATAATACAACGGTAGGAGATGTTCAAATATTACCCCTATCCACTAAGGAAGGAAGGATAGTTGGAAATAAGGAGATAATAGAAAGCCTAATAGAAAAGGGACAAATAGCAACCCAGTACCTAGATGAAAATCTAACAGGCTCCATTTATAATATAGAAAGTATAACAAGCCCAGATGGAAGAATATTAGGTAGAGTTGCTAATTCAGATAGATTAGGTGAAGGATTATATAAGAATGTGGAAAGAAGTAAAGAAGACGGATTATTTAAAGCAGGAGTAGATTATTTTAGTTAAATTGTAAGACATAAGACAGGGGGACGGTTCTCTTGTCTTGAATGAAAAAGAAAGGATGTATAAAATGAAGGTTGCTATTATAATGGGAAGTATCTCTGATAAAGAAATTGTGGAAAAATCTATTAATATCTTAGAAAAATTTGGTGTGGAAATGGAAACAAGGGTCATTTCTGCCCATAGAACCCCTTTTGAAGCAGCAGAATATGCAAGAACAGCTGAAGAAAGAGGGATAGAAGTAATAATTGCTGCTGCAGGTAAGGCAGCTCATTTAGCTGGCGTTATAGCTGGTATAACTCCCCTTCCAGTTATTGGGCTGCCTATAAAATCATCTACCATGGATGGATTGGACTCCTTATTATCCATAGTTCAAATGCCTAAAGGTGTTCCAGTAGCTACTGTAGCCATTAATGGTGGAGAAAATGCAGGGCTCTTAGCAGTTCAAATTCTATCAGTAAAATATCCAGAGTTAAGGGAAAAATTCAAAGAATATAAATTGGAAATGGCAGAAGAAGTTAAAGAAATGGATAAGAAAATAAGGAATATTTAATGAAGCCGAAAGGGTGAAAAATTTGTGTGGAGTTTTTGGAATATACAGTAAGGATAAAAGAGATATATCTAAGATAATCTATTATGGATTATATGCTCTTCAGCATAGAGGTCAAGTTAGTGCTGGAGTGGCAATAAATAACAATGGATATATAGATTATTATAAGGATTTAGGATTGGCCCATGAGGTATTAAATAAAGATGTATTGAACAGGCTAAGAGGCAATATAGGCATAGGACATGTTAGGTCTGGAAGCCCAATAGTGACTACTACAGCAAATGCAGAGCCTTTAGTTGTAGGATATAAAAAAGGAGCATTGGCTCTAGCTTATGATGGAAGTCTTGTGAATTTTATAGAATTGAGAGAAAAAATGGAGGATGATGGAGTAATATTTCAGTCTTCCATCGATACTGAAGTAATTGCCAATTTAATAGCTAGATACCATATGGAGGATATAGAGCAAGCCATAATAAAAGCTGTTAAGGATATTAAGGGCTCCTATGCATTGGTTACCATGACTAATGATAGGCTAATTGGTGTTAGAGACCCTTATGGATTAAAACCCTTATGTATAGGAAAGTTGGGAAATGATTATATACTATCTTCTGAAACTTGTGCCCTTGACACCATAGGAGCAGAATTTATCAGAGATGTAGAACCAGGGGAAATGGTAGTAATAATCGATGGAGACATAAAATCCGTTAGAACAAAAGAAGCTAAAGAAAAAAATATTTGTCTTTTTGAAATAATATATTTGGCTAGACCAGATAGTAAATTAGATGGGAAGAGCATATATCTTTTGAGACGGAAAGCAGGACGTAACCTAGCTGAGGAATGTCCAGCAAAAGGTGATATAGTAATCTCTGCCCCTGACTCTGGAACGGTAGCAGCCATTGGATATGCAGAAGAATCTAAAATTCCTTATGATGAAGGTTTAATAAAAAATAGATATGTAGGAAGAACCTTTATACAACCTACTCAGGAATTAAGGGAACAGGGAGTTAGAATCAAATTAAATGTATTGAAGGAAAATGTAGAAGGAAAGCGAGTAATACTGGTAGATGATTCTATAGTAAGAGGTACTACTATGAGGAGAATAGTGGGAATGCTAAAAAAAGCAGGGGCTAAAGAAGTTCATGTAAGGGTAGCAGCGCCACCTGTAAAATATCCTTGTAATCTAGGAATGCATACCCCAAAAAGGGAAAATCTAATAGCAGGTGAAAAAACCATTGATGAAATAAAGGATATCATAGGGGCTGATTCCCTATGTTTTCTATCCTTAGAAGGCCTAATGGAGGCAGTAGAAGGAGAAAACGGCTATTGTACTGGATGTTTTAGTGGTGAGTATCCAGTAAGTAAAGATTTATTATAGAGAGGAGAAATGCTATGAAACTTACCTATAAGGAGGCAGGCGTAGATAAAGAAGCAGGTTACAAAGAAGTCCAATTGATAAAGGATATGTTAAAGAAGACTTACAAAGAAGGTGTGTTATCAGATATTGGTGGTTTTTCAGGTCTATTTCAGTTAGATGCTAAATCCTATAAGGAACCAGTTTTGGTTTCCGGTACCGATGGAGTGGGAACTAAGTTGAAAATAGCCTTTATGATGGATAAACACAATACCATTGGAGAAGACTGTGTAGCCATGTGCGTTAACGATATACTCTGCCAAGGAGCAAAGCCTTTATTCTTTTTAGACTATATTGCTACAGGAAAGCTAATTCCTGAAAAGATGGCAGCAATTGTAGAGGGTATAGCCAATGGTTGTATAAAGGGAGAAGCAGCTTTAATCGGTGGTGAAACAGCTGAAATGCCAGGTTTTTATAAAGAAGATGAATACGATTTAGCAGGTTTTTGTGTAGGAGTAGTGGAGAGGGAAAAGATTATTGATGGTTCAAAGGTAGAAGAAGGAGATGTTATTATAGGTCTACCATCTAGTGGTGTCCATAGCAATGGTTATTCCCTTGTTCGAAAGATAGTATTTGATAAGATGAAATTTGAAGTAGATGAATTCATTCCTGAACTAGATAATACCATAGGAGAAGAATTATTGAAGCCTACTAGAATATATACAAAGGCAGCACTACCTTTAATAGAGAAATTCAATATTAAAGGAATAGTCCATATAACTGGCGGTGGATTTTATGAAAATATACCTAGAATTGTTCCTGATAAGTTAACAGCTAATATTGATATTTCTAAAATAAACACTCCAGAAATATTCCATCTACTAGCAAAATGGGGAAATATAAGTGAAAAAGAGATGTATTCTACCTTTAATATGGGAATAGGAATGGTGTTAATAGTTGATAAAGATGAAGCAGAGGAAATAATTGATCAATTAAAAGAAAAAAATGAAGAATTTACCCTATTAGGAAGAATTGAAAAGGGAGAGGAGAAGGTTTCGATATGGTAAATATAGGGGTATTAATATCTGGAAGTGGAACCAATCTTCAAGCAATTATAGATAATATTAAAAATGGGAAAATAGATGGTAAACTCCAGATAGTAATATCCAATAGAAAAGACGCCTATGGTCTTATCAGGGCAAAAAAGGCAGGAATTGAAACTATATATATAAATAGAAAAGAATTCAATTCAAGAGAAGAATATAATAAAAAGATAATAGAAGAATTATCTAAAAGAAAGGTAGAATTAGTGGTCCTTGCAGGTTATTTGAATATTTTATCTGAGGAATTTATCTATAGATATAGAGGACGAATAATAAATATTCATCCATCTTTAATACCTAGCTTTTGTGGGAAAGGCTGTTATGGAGAAAGAGTACATGAAATGGCTCTAGAAAGAGGAGTAAAACTTACTGGAGTTACAGTCCATTTTGTTGATGAAGGAACGGATACAGGACCTATTATCCTTCAAAAGGCAGTGGAGATAAAGGATAATGATACTGTAGAAAGTTTGAAGGAAAGAGTGTTAAAAGTTGAACATGAGCTACTACCTGAGGCTATAAGACTTTTCTGTGAAGGCAGACTAGCTATTGAAGGGAAAAAGGTAAGAATTATATAGGAGTGATTAGATGAAAAGAGCATTAATAAGCGTTTATGATAAAAAAGGAATTATTGATTTTGCAAAAGAATTAGTTGGTTTAGGTTGGGAAATAATCTCCACAGGTGGAACAAGCAAAATATTAAAGGAAGCAGGTATTGACATTATTGATATAGAGGATGTTACACATTTTCCTGAAATATTAGATGGAAGAGTAAAAACCCTTCATCCCAATATCCATGGAGGTTTATTGTATAAAAGGGATAGTGAGGAACATAAAAAAACCTTAGAGGATTTAAATATTAAATCTGTAGACATGGTAATCAACAATTTATATCCTTTTGAAGAAACAGTAAAAAAAGAAGGGGTAAGCCATGAAGAAATTATAGAAAATATAGATATTGGCGGTCCTTCTATGATTAGAGCTGCAGCTAAAAATTATAAATACGTTACTGTGGTTATAGACCCTTCCGATTATGAAAAGGTCATAGAAGAATTAAAATCAAAAGGTGAAACCTCTATTGATTTGAGAAGAGCATTGGCAAGGAAGGTATATCAATATACTGCATACTATGATTCATTGATTGGAAACTATTTTAATAGTCTAGAATCAGTAGATTTTCCAGAGATTATTTCACTATCTTTTAAGGAAAAACAAGAATTAAGATATGGAGAGAATCCACATCAAAAGGCAGCCTTTTATAAAGAAGCAGGTAATTTAGAGGGTACTATTGCAGGAGCTATTAAGCTTCATGGAAAGGAATTATCCTTTAATAATATCAACGATGGAAATGGTGCTTTAGAGATATTAAAGGAATTCGACGAACCTACAGTAGTAGCAGTAAAACATGCGAATCCTTGTGGTATAGGCAGTGGAAAGGATTTATTGGAAGCTTATAATAAAGCCTATGAATCGGATAAAATCTCTATTTTTGGAGGCATAATAAGTGCAAATAGAGAAATCGATGAAGACGTGGCCAAAAGAATTAATGACATATTCGTTGAAATAGTAATGGCACCAGCCTTTACTAAGAAAGCCTTAGAAATTCTAACTTCTAAAAAGAATATAAGGGTACTTAGAATACCTAATATAATGAAAAAAGATTATCCTTCCCTAGATGTAAAAAAAGTTCTTGGAGGAATACTAATTCAAGAAAGGGATACAGTATTGTTAGGAGAAGAGTTGAAAGTAGTCACCAAAAGAAAACCTACAGACGAGGAAATGGAAGATTTACTCTTTAGTTGGAAGGCAGTAAAAAATGTTAAATCCAATAGTGTATTATTAGCAAAGAATAAAGGAACTATTGGAATTGGTATGGGAGAGGTAAATAGGGTATGGGCAGTGAAAGCTGCCATTGAAAGAGCAGGAGAAAAGGTAAAGGGTTCTGTACTGGCTTCAGATGGATTTTTCCCATTTAAGGATTCCGTAGAAGCTTTGGCAAAAGCAGGGGTAACTGCTATAATTCAGCCTGGTGGGTCTTTGAGAGATGAAGAATCTATAGTTGAAGCAGATAAAAATGGAATAGCTATGATGTTTACAGGAATGAGACATTTCAAACATTAAGGAGTGATACTATGAAGGTTTTAGTCATAGGTAGTGGTGGAAGAGAACATGCTCTATGCTGGAAAATTGCTGAAAGTAAAAAAGTCTCTAAGGTATACTGTGCTCCAGGTAATGGAGGTACAAAGGAGATAGCTGAGAATATTGATATTCAGCCAGAGGAGATTGATAAATTATTGGATTTTGCAATAAAAGAAAATATTGATTTAACAGTAGTAGGTCCAGAGGGGCCTTTAGTAATGGGAATAGTGGATAGATTTAATGAAAAGGGATTAAAGATCTTTGGAGTTAATAAAAAAGGTGCTCAACTGGAAGGGTCCAAGGCCTATGCTAAAGGCTTTATGGAAAAATATAATATACCTACTGGAAAGTATGAAAGATATACGGATTTGGAAGAGGCCATCCATGGATTGGATAAATTTAATTACCCATTAGTAATAAAAGCAGATGGATTATGTCTAGGTAAAGGTGTAATAATTTGTAATACTAGAGAAGAAGGTATAGACAGCTTAAATTACATAATGAAGGACAAAGCCTTTGGTTCTGCAGGAGAGACTGTTATAATTGAAGAGTTTTTAGAAGGGATAGAAGCTTCTTTACTATGTTTTGTTTCAGATGGGAAAATAGTTCCTATGGAAAGCGCAAAAGATTATAAACAGATATTTGAAAATGATGAAGGGCCAAATACTGGAGGAGTAGGTTGTTATTCTCCTAATATATTATTTAATAAAGATTTAGAAACAACCATTGAAAAAGAAATTTTGACTCAAATCCAATTGGGTTTAAAAGAAGAAAAAATAGACTATTATGGCATAATATTTATAGGTTTAATGATAACTAAGGACATGCCAAAGGTATTAGAGTTTAACGTTAGATTTGGTGACCCAGAAACTGAGGTTTTAATTCCAAGGCTTAAATCCGATATAATAGATATTTTTGAAAAAACATTAAAAGGCAACTTAATTAAAGAGGATTTAATTTGGAACGATAAAAGATGTGTAACGGTAGTAGCTACATCAAAGGGCTACCCTGGGAAATATGAAAAAGGGAAGGAGATAACAAGCCTTAAAGATGTAGATGAAGATATAATAATATTCCATAATGGAACCATAGAAAAGGAGGGAAGATTATATACTAATGGTGGCAGAGTAATATCAATAACCGCCTTAGGGGATTCTTTAGAAGAAGCCAGAGAAAAAATATATAAAAACATTTCTAAATTAGATTTTGATGGAATTTATTTTAGAAAGGATATAGCAAAAATTGACTAAATTCAAGGAGGACTTATAGATGGAAAATTATTTTAAATTAAAAGAACATCATACTGATTCAAGAACTGAAATACTTGCAGGAATCACTACTTTCATGACTATGGCATATATTTTAATTGTAAATCCAGATATTTTATCAAAAACAGGTATGGATGTTGGTGGTGTATTTACAGCAACAGCTTTATCAGCTTTTATTGCTACCATAATAATGGCTTTATATGCTAAATATCCCTTTGCCCTAGCACCAGGCATGGGACTTAATGCTTTTTTTGCTTTTACTGTAGTATTAGGGCCTATGGGGAAATCATGGCAATTTGCTCTAACAGCAGTATTGATTGAAGGTATTATTTTTATACTGTTGTCTTTTATAAAAGCTAGGGAAGCAATATTCGATGCAATTCCTATGAATTTGAAGAATGCAGTATCTGTTGGTATAGGACTTTTTATAGCTTTTATCGGTCTTTCTGGAGCAGAAATAATAGTGGCAGGAGATGGAGTTTTAATTGGTTTAGGTAACCTTAAAGCCTCAGCCCCTATTCTTGCATTAATAGGATTAATCATTACTGGAATATTATTGGCAAAGAACGTTAGAGGTGCATTATTAATAGGTATTATTCTAACTACTATAATAGGCATACCTTTGGGAGTGACTGTATTACCAGAAGGATTTGGTTTAAAAAGTATTATTAGTTTACCTCCATCCTTAAAATCTGTGGCCTTCCAATTTGTTGGATTTGAAGAGATATTTTCTCTAGATATGCTGGTAGTAGTGTTTACATTTTTATTCGTGGATATATTTGATACTGTAGGTACTTTAGTAGGTGTTGCTTCAAAGGCTGAAATGTTAGATGAAGAAGGAAAACTACCAAGGGTTAGTAATGCACTGATGGCAGATGCTATCGGTACAGTAGTAGGAGCTTGTTTAGGAACTAGTACAGTAACTACTTATGTAGAATCTGCTTCAGGAGTAGCAGAAGGGGGAAGGACTGGTCTTACTTCATTAACTACGGCTATTATGTTTGCACTGGCTTTATTCTTTGCTCCTATATTTACCATGGTACCATCAGCAGCCACTGCACCTGTATTGGTTATTGTAGGTTTATTTATGATGAGCCCAATAAAGAAAATAAATTTAGATGATTTTACTGAAGCAATTCCTGCTTTTTTAACTATTATAATGATGCCTTTGGCATACAGCATAGCAGAAGGTATTGTATTTGGTATGGTATCCTATGTAATATTAAAGCTTCTTACTGGAAGAGGAAAAGAAGTATCCCCAGTTATGTACTTTTTGGCATTATTATTTATTTTAAGAATCGTTATATCTTAGGTTTTTTGAGTAGCATATTTTATATGCTACCTTTATTGTATCAACAAAATATTCAACAAATAGAAAAGCATTTCAAAAAGTCCCAAAAATTTGATATAATACTATATAGTTGTATAAAATAATACTAAAATTTGACAAATACTTTATTATACAACAACCCAAGCATAAGATTATATCTATCTTTGAATACAATAGAAGCAAGGTACATACTATTATATTTGGGGAAGTTAATTTATATTTATTGATATTTGGTCAAGGATTAAATAATAAAATATGAGGAGGTATATACGTGAAAACGGATGTTCAAATTGCTCAAGAAGCAAAAATGCTCCCAATTACAGAGGTGGCAGAACAATTAGGATTAAAAGAGGATGACCTAGTGCATTATGGTAAATATAAAGCAAAAGTCAACTTAGATGTACTAGAAAGATTAAAAGATAAAGAGGATGGGAAACTAATACTTGTAACTGCCATTACACCAACTCCAGCAGGGGAAGGAAAAACTACAGTAAATATTGGTCTAAGCATGGCATTAAATAAAATTGGTAAAAAAGCCGTCACTGCATTAAGAGAACCTTCCCTAGGGCCAAGTTTTGGTATCAAAGGGGGAGCAGCTGGTGGTGGATATTCTCAGGTACTACCTATGGAAGATATTAACTTACATTTCACCGGAGATTTCCACGCAATAACTACAGCACATAATCTAATAGCAGCCCTATTAGATAATCATATTCATCAGGGCAATGAATTAAACATCGACCCAAGGAGAGTTCTTTGGAAAAGAGTTCTAGATATGAATGACAGAGCATTAAGAAATATAGTTGTTGGCCTTGGAGGAAGACCTAATGGTGTACCTAGAGAAGATGGATTTGATATTACAGTAGCTTCTGAGATTATGGCAATTTTCTGTTTGTCAGATGATTTAGAGGATTTTAAAACTAGAATTGGAAAAATATTAGTAGCTTATAAATATGATGGAAGCCCCGTATTTGCTAAGGATTTAAAGGCTCAAGGATCAGTAGCTTTACTTATGAAGGATGCTATTAATCCTAATCTAGTTCAAACATTGGAAAATACTCCAGCCCTTATCCATGGAGGACCTTTTGCAAATATAGCCCACGGATGTAATTCTATGTTGGCCACTAGACTTGGACTAAAACTAGCTGACTATACTGTAACTGAGGCAGGCTTTGGTGCAGATTTAGGCGCAGAGAAATTCTTTAATATAAAAGCAAGATTTGGCGATTTAAAACCAAATGCAGCAGTAATTGTTGCTACAGTAAGAGCGTTGAAACATCATGGCGGAGTTAAAAAAGACCAACTAGGGGATGAAAACTTAGAGGCTTTAGCAAAAGGGTATGAAAACCTAGAGAAACATATTGAAAATGTTAACAAATTTGGAGTACCTGCTGTTGTTGCTATAAATAGATTCCCAACAGATACAGAGGCTGAATTAGACTATATTATTAAAAGAACAGAAGAATTAGGCGCTGTAGCAGTACTTACTGAAGTATGGGGGAAAGGTGGAGAAGGTGGGATAGAATTAGCTAAGAAAGTGGTAGAAGTAGTAGAAACTAAACCTTCAAGCTTTAAACCTCTGTACGATTCCAATGACTCCATAAAGGATAAAATTCACAAGATAGCCACTGAAGTCTATGGAGCAGATGGAGTGGAATATACAAAATCATGTGAAAAGAGAATAAAACAAATAGAAGAAATTGGTTTAGATAATATGCCAATTTGTATGGCAAAAACTCAATATTCATTATCCGACGATCCAACACTATTAGCAAGACCAAAAGGATTTAAAATAACTGTAAGAGATATAAGGATATCCGCTGGTGCAGGATTCTTAGTTGCATTAACTGGTGAAATTATGACTATGCCAGGATTGCCAAGAGTTCCAGCTGCCAATAATATAGATATATTAGAAAGCGGAGAAATAGTAGGACTGTTCTAGTTTAAAAGTCTGGAGAATGATTTCTCCAGACTTTTTTGGGCTGAGTGGAAAAAATTGATATATGGGGGTGAAGTAGTGGTTGGGTATAATTCCAAAATAAGAAGTGAACAGGTGGATAATTTATTCCAAGCTGTATTGAAACTGGAAACCATTGAAGAATGTTATCGATTTTTTGAAGATATTTGCACAATAAAAGAAATCCAATCTATTGCTCAAAGACTAGAGGTAGCAAAACTATTGACCCTGAACAATACCTACAATGAAATTGAACAAAAAACTGGAGCTAGCACTGCTACCATCAGTAGGATTAACAGGTCATTAAATTATGGGGTAGACGGATACAAAATTGTTTTTAAAAAATTAGGCTATTTAAAAGACGAATAAACTAAATATAAAAATCCAGCACTAATATTTGAATATTGGTGCTGGGATTATTATATTTAATGCTATTAGTAATGTTAAGGGGGTAGCATTATTAAAAAACTGTTGATAGTTAGTGAAGGTAGGAATACTGGTCTTAAAATAACAAACCAATTAAATGATTTATTTGGGAATCATTTAATTATTAAATCTATGCTTATTTCAGAAATAAGGTCTAATCCTGTGGATGTTGATTTGATTCTATTTACGAGTGCATACCTGCAAAGAAGAGCTATTAAATATATTGATGCTAATATTCCTAATATGATTGCAAAAAGATTAATTGACCATAAGAATATAGCAGAATTAATCAGTATTGAAGAAGGAAAAGATGTGCTGTTTATTAATGATAGTTATGAATCTACTCAAGAGGCTATTGAACAACTTATTGAATTAGGGCTTGATCATATAAGGTATCACCAATATTATCCAGGTTGTAATTCATATCCAAAATTAGAGATAGCAATTACTCCTGGAGAAAGTCAGTTGTTACCGTATAAGCCTAATAAACTAATCGACATAGGTACTAGAATTCTTGATATTCAATCTATACATGATTTAGCATCAAATTTAGGTTTAGATAAATATTTAAAAAATAGTTTAGTTACTGATTATATAAGGGATATTATAGAAATTTCCAAATCTATAGAAGAAAGCAGGAGGGCTAGCTATGAATCTCAGAAAATATTACAAACGATAGTAAATAACTTAGAATATGGGGTAGCTTTTGTAAATCTTGAAGGTAAGATAATGAATATTAATTCAAAGTTTGAATATATCCTTGGACTTAAAAAAAAGGATTTACTTGGAAAGAAATTAAATGATTTAATATTTGATAATACGATAGAATTAAAAGACAATAACGTTATTACTATTCAAATTGAAAATAAAGAATTGTTAGTTCAAGTTAGACAAGTTAATTTTTCAAGAAAAATTGGATACATTATTTTAGTGACATACAATAACTATAGCTCCAAAACAGACTTAAAATCTGACAAAGCTCCGGCTAGATACAATAAAAAGAAATTATTAAACTTTGATGACTACCTTACTATTAATAAAAATGTAGTAAAAATGTTAAAGAGGGCTAAGAAGTTTGCAAAAAGTGATGGGGCTATTATTATTTCTGGAGAAAGTGGCACAGGAAAAGAAATATTGGCTCAAGCAATACATATGAACTCTTTTAGAAATAAAAATGCCTTTGTTCCAATAAACATTGCTACACTTCCTAAAAATTTAGTAGAATCAGAACTTTTTGGTTATGAAGAAGGAACATTTACAGGTGCAATTAAAGGTGGAAAGTTGGGAATATTTGAAATTGCTAATGGGGGAACGATTTTCATTGATGAGATTGGGGATGTTCCCTTAAATGTTCAAGCAAAATTGTTGAGAGTTCTTGAAGAAAAAAAGATTAGGAAAGTAGGAAGTGCTGATGAATTTCCAATAGATGTTAGAATAATTGCAGCAACTAACAAAAATTTATTAAATTTAATTGAAGAAAATAGATTTAGACTTGATTTATTTTTTAGATTAAACATACTACCATTGGAAACAATACCTTTGCGAGAAAGAATAGAGGATATAGTGTATATGTTAAAACATTTTATTAATGTTAATTTATCTGATTTATCCAATGAACCAATAAAGTCGTTAGATGAATTTTTCGAGGAAGAAACGATTGCCTTTCTCAAAAATTACAAATGGCCAGGAAATGTAAGAGAGTTAATTAATTTAACTGAATATCTTTCATTAATTTACGAAGGTAAGAAAATTGCAATATGGTCATTACATAGTTATATGTATGATAGAATGAAGTATAACGAGGTTATTTTAGATGCTAATGAGTTATGGGTTTTATCACAGTTTGAAAAATATAAGAATATTCCATTAGGAAGAACAAAACTTACAGATTTTGCTAAAATAGAAGGAAAAGAAATAGGAGAGGGCAAAATTAGAAGAATAATAAGTAATTTAATCAATATGGAACTAATAGAATCTTATGGCAATTTGGGTTCAAGTATTACTGATTTAGGTATAAAAACTTTAAGAAAATATAATTAAATGCCAACACCTGGTTAAATTTAACCAGGTGTTGGCATTTAATATCCATGTCTCTTATAGATATTTCATAATATTATGATAATTGAAATGTAATAAAGCCCATAATTCATATAATTTCGTTTCTATTGTCTTAAATCCATTATATAGTAATTGCAGTAAAGTTGAGTGATCAAGACAAAGGTTAATATATAGGCATAAAAAACTACTTTACATCCTAAAAATTTTTAGGCATTGGCATATGTATTGCATTTAACAATATAGTAAATAGTCAATTTGTTGTTTTATTCACTTTGTTTTGAGCCTAAAATATAATTAGATCATTTTCAATATTGTTAAAGGTGCAATAAATTCCAGATGCATTCTGAAATTTTTATACAGTTACATTAATTCTAAATTAATTGGTCTCAGGGGGTGTTTGCTTTCTGACAAAAACATTGTACCACAGAGGATTGAAGTCCTCAATTTTCATTTAAGTTTACAGAGCGTTTTCTAGGGAAAGGAGGGAGATTATGAAAGCCAATATGGGCGATTGGGTAGAAATAGAAAATATTTTGTTAGAACCTGGTTCTAGGGCACCTCAGGTTCCATCAGATACCCAGAAAGTTCCCCTAGTTGAACGGAGAAAGGGGTACTTACTAAATGATAGTGCAGAACTAGGCAATGAAGTTGAAATTAAAACAATAATTGGCAGAAAAGTAAAAGGAAAGTTATCAGATATTAATCCAAGGCATAAATATGATTACGGTAATCCTATTAAAGAGTTGATTGATGTAGGCATTGAATTAAGAAATGAAATTGAATTATTAGAAAGAAGGTGAAAGAGATGAAAGGTTTGTCATATGAAGAGCTAATGGCTAGAAAAAATCAGATAGTAAAGGAAGCTGTAGGTATTGATTATGACGATTTTGAATATGGTAAAATTGCATTTGATTATAATAGGATGATGTCTGAATCAACATATTCGTTAGAGGAAATGATAAAAATACAAAAAGAGACAAAGGTTGGGAATACACCTTTGTTAGAACTCAAAAATATTAATAAGCTAATAAAAAAATATGCAGAAGCTGGAAAGGGTGCAAGAATATTTGTAAAAGATGAAGCAGCTAATCCTTCAGGTTCTTTTAAAGATAGGCGAGCTTCAATATCTGTATATCATGCGAAGAAATTAGGATATGAAGGTGTTGTATCTGCTACAAGTGGCAATTTTGGTGCTGCAGTTGCATCTCAAGCTGCCCAGAGAGGGCTGAAGTGCATAATTATACAGGAAGTTTATGATTCTAAAAAGGTTGGTCAGCCTGAGATATTAGAAAAAACTAGAAAGTGCGAAGCATATGGAGCAGAGGTAATACAGTTAACGGTAGGTCCTGAATTGTTTTATACGTTTTTGAAAACATTGGAAGAGACAGGATACTTTGACGCTTCTTTAAATGTTCCATTTGGTGTAGCTGGAGTTGAAACCCTTGGCTATGAAATAGCAAATCAAATGATGGAACTAGAAGGTAAATATCCAGATATTGTAGTTGCTACTACTGCAGGAGGAGGAAATCTCACAGGTACTGCTAGAGGTCTTATTAAGGCAGGAGCTATTAATACTGAAATAGTTGCAGCTTCAGTAAATTTATATGGTTTAAGTATGGCTTCAGATAATGATTTTAATAAAAAATCATTTACTACAGGACATACTGGTTTCGGAATACCTAGAGCAATTAACCCTGATGGTACTGATGTACCAAGAAATGTCTCAAGGATATTTAGATATATGGACAGATTTGTTACTATAACTCAGGGAGAGGTTTTTTATGCTACAGAAGCTTTGAGTCAACTAGAAGGGTTAGAAAGAGGACCAGCAGGAAATACATCACTTGCAGCTGCAATTGGAATAGCTATGAAAACAGATAAAGATAAGATAATTGTAGTTCAAGAAACAGAATATACAGGTGCTGGTAAACACCCAATGTCACAACTTACATTTGCCAAAAGAAATGGAATAGAAGTAAGACGAGGAAATCCGAAAGAAGATAAACCAGGGGTAAATATAATCATCCCAGAAAAGTTTTATCAAATAAATGAGCAAAATATTGACATAGAAGATTTAAAAATAAGATATATTAAAAATCTTGTCAATAAGTATGATATAAAAACTATTGAAAAAGAAGATTTTGAATTTATAATCGAAGATACTAATAGCGATGCAAATTTTGTTAGAGCATCACTTGAAAATTTGGGGGTTAAAGTATTGGTATGAAAAAACATTGGCCAACCTGGACAGAAATTCATTTATCTAATATTAAACATAATGTTAAAGAAATAAAAAAACGCATTGGTGATGATATATGTTTAATGGCAGTTGTTAAGGCAGATGCATATGGTCATGGTGGATATGAAACGTCTATAGCTGCTTTACAAGGCGGAGCTGAAAAACTAGGCGTTGCATCGGTAGATGAAGGTATTTACCTCAGAAAAAAAGGAATAACAGCACCTATACTAATACTAGGTTTATCCTTTGAAGATGTCATCGAAGATATTGTTAAATATAATCTTATGCAGACCGTATGTAGTGAAGATTTTGTTAGTAAGTTGTCAAAGGAAGCAGTAAAAAGAGATAAAACCGTAAAAATTAATATAAAGGTAAATACTGGCATGAATAGAATAGGAGTTGAACCTCAAAACACTCTTGAGCTGGTAAGAAAGATACAAAAATACCAAAATATTTTTATAGAGGGTATATACACACACTTGGCAACATCATATGCTGAGAGCGAATATACAAATTTTCAATTTAATAAGTTCAAGGATGTTCTAAATGAATTAAATAATAACAATATAGATATACCATATAAACATTGCTGCAATTCAGGGGGAGTACTTAATTTTCCCCATATGTATTTAAATCAAGTTAGGGTAGGGACATTGATTACAACTCCATTTCCAGCATTGAAAAGAGAAATGAATTTGGATTTAAAGGAGTCTTTTGAATTTAAGTCTAAGATAATTTTTATAAGAAAACTAGCTAAAGGACAGAGTGTGGGTTATAACAGAATGTATTATACAGATAAAAACACAAAAATAGCAATAGTATCGGCAGGATGGGGGGATGGTATTCCTAGAGAACTTTCAAACAAAGGTTTTGTACTGGTACATGGCATTAAATGTCCTATACGAGGAAGGGTATGTTGTGATCAAATAATTGTTGATGTTACTGAAGTAAATGATGTAAAGGTGGGTGATGAGGTAGTAATTATAGGAAATCAGAATGGTGCACAAATTTCAGCATGGGAATGGGGGGAAATACTAGGTGGAGTATCAAGTCCCATAACACTAAGAAATTTTGTAACTGATAGGGTAACTAGAAAATATATAGAATAATTTTTTTAAAAATAAATAATTAATTTAAAGGAGTGAATAATATGTCAAAAAAGGAAAGAGTAAAACAGAAACCAACCTTAAAGCAAGCAATGACACCTATAGTTTTTATGATGGTTGCTTTGGTAGTTGGAGTAGGAGTTTTGAAGCTTAGGGCGGAACCTATTTTAATTTTAGTGGCTTTCCTAGCTGGATTTATAGCTTGGAGGCTAGGTTATAATTGGGATGAGATGCAGAAAGGGATAGTAGAAAAAATTTCAATGGCAATGCCAGCAATATTAATTTTATGGACTGTTGGCATACTTATTGGATCATGGATGTTTTCAGGCACAATTCCTATGTTCATCTATTATGGGGTGCAAATAATCAATCCAAAATTTTTACTTGCTACAGCATTTATCATTACAGTTATTTTTTCAACTATAACAGGCACATCCTGGGGTTCTGCTGGCACTATTGGTGTAGCGATTATGGGCATAGCTCAAGGGCTGGGTGTGTCACTTCCAGCGACTGCGGGAGCAGTAGTAGCCGGTTCATATTTTGGTGATAAATTATCACCTCTTTCTGACACAACAATCTTGGCACCAATTGCTGCTGGTTCGGAACTATATGAACATATTAAACATATGCTTTATACCACAATACCAGCAACAATAGTATCGTTAATTGTATATATAGTGGCGGGAATGGGTGCAGCCGGATCTGCAAGTACTCCTGAATCAGTTACAGTGTTACAAGCTCAACTTAGCAATATGTTTAATTGGAATATATTATTATTAATACCTGTTATAATCGTTATTGCAGGATCTCTATTAAAGCTTCCTACTATGCCAACTATGCTGGGAAGCTCGTTAATATCAACATTTATGGGCATAGTTATACAGGGTTTTACATTGAAGAATGGATTTATATCTCTAATTAAAGGTTTTAATGTAAGTATGACAGGGTATGAAGGAGAGGTAGCATCGGATATATTAACATTAGTAAATAGAGGTGGAGCCGAGGCTATGGCTGGCACAACCATATTAGTTTTCTGTGCAATGGGATTTGCTGGAATTATGAGCACCTCAGGAATGTTAGACACAGTACTTGAGGCAATATTGAAGAGAGTTAAATCTACCGCTGGAATGGTGCTATCCACAATAGCTTCCTGCTTTACTGTTGCATTTGTAACGGGTAACTCTTATTTATCCATTTTACTTCCAGGACAATTATTTAAGGATGCCTATGTAATGCGGAATTTACATCCTAAAAACTTATCAAGAACTTTAGAAGATTCTGGTACAGTATTAGTACCTCTTATCCCATGGTCTGCTGCAGGGGCCTACATGACAGCAACCTTAGGAGTGCCCACAATCGAATACTTACCATGGGCTGTATTTAACTATACAGGAATAGTATTTGCAATAATACTTGCATTTACTGGATTTGGTATAGAATATACTGACGCATCTAAAAATAAAAAGAATAATAAGGAAACTTCACAATAGGGAGTGACATTATGATATTAATTAAGAATATAGAGGTATATTCTCCCAAATTGATAGGAATAAAGGATGTATTAATTACGAGTGGAAATATATCTCTAATTGAAGATAATATTTTACAATTTAATAAAAAGATTAAGATAATCGATGGAACTGGGAAAATGCTTATACCTGGTTTAATTGATAATCATGTTCACATAACTGGAGGTGGGGGAGAAGGTAGCTTTAATACTCGTGTTCCGGAAATAACTTTATCTAAACTTATAGAAGGTGGGATTACTACTGTAGTAGGGCTTTTAGGTACAGATTCAACAACTAGAAGTATTGAAAACTTAGTAGCTAAAGCAAAAGCCTTAAAGGAAGAGGGGCTATCAGTATATGTTCATACTGGCTCCTATGGTTATCCATCTATTACTTTAACAGACTCTGTAAAAAAGGATATAGTATTTATTACAGAAATAGTTGGAGTAAAAATCGCACTATCAGATCATAGATCTCCAAGTTTATCTTTCGATGAATTATCTAGACTAGCTTCAGATGCACGAGTAGCTGGAATGCTATCAGGAAAAGCAGGAATTGTAGTAGCTCATATGGGAGATGGAAACGAAGGACTTGGTTTAATAAATAGGGTATTACAAAAAACGGACATACCAATTAAAACTATTAGGCCCACCCACGTTAATAGAAAGGAAGAGCTATTAGCACAAGCCTATGACTATGCAAAAAGAGGTGGAATAATAGACTTAACATGTGGGATTTCTAAGAATATGTCACCAGCAGAAGTGGTTATTAGAGCAGAAAAAGAAGGAGTACCTTTAGAAAATATAACTATTAGCTCAGATGGATATGGAAGTTGGTCTAATTATGATGAATATGGAAATATGATAGAAATAGGAGTTTCATCTGTTAGTAGTTTATACAATGAATTTAAATACATGGTAATGGAATTAAATTTTGATATTGATAAAGCTATACAATTTTATTCAACCAATGTAGCTAAAGCTCTTAGGTTATATCCTAAAAAAGGAATTATTCAAGAAAATTCTGATGCAGATTTAATAATAATAGATAAAGACATGACAATTAATACAGTTATATCAAATGGAAAGATCATGTTAGATAATGGCGAAATGATTGTAAAAGGAACTTACGAATAACTAATAATTCACCTTCTTAAGAAGGTGAATTATTAGTTATATTAAAAAATATATATGTTTAATGATAAAAGTTTATTTAAATTTTTACTAAAAGGAGAGTGGATTTATATGCTTAAAGTTATAAGACAAGGAGAAGTTTATTCTCCAAATTATATAGGGAAAACAGATATTTTGATTTGTGGTGAAAAGATATTGTTAGTTGATAAGCATATAAACTTAAATGGGTTTAGCAATTATTTAGATATGGAAGAAATTGATGCGAATAACAAAATAGTTGTACCAGGATTTATTGATCAACATGTCCATATAATTGGTGGAGGTGGCGAAGCTGGGTTTTATAGTAGAACGCCAGAAGTATTACTTTCTAGTATAGTGAAGAGTGGAATAACTACAGTTTTAGGTGTGTTAGGTACTGATGCAACAACAAGACATCTTGAATCACTTTATGCTAAGGCAAAAGGCCTTGAAACAGAGGGAATAACTGCATATATTTTAACAGGTTCTTATGAAGTTCCTATAGTTACTATTACAGGAGATGTCAAGAGAGATGTTATTCTAATTGACAAAATAATGGGTGTAGGAGAAATAGCCATATCTGATCATCGATCTTCTGAACCTACTAAAAATGAATTAAAGAAAATAGCAACTAAAGTAAGGCAAGGTGGATTGATAAGTGGGAAAAAAAGCATAGTTCAATTTCATTTAGGAGATGGAGAAGAAGGTTTGAAAATGATTTTTGAACTGGTAGAAGAAACAGAAATACCAATTAGACATTTTGTTCCAACACATGTTAATAGAAATAGAAAATTATTAGAAGAAGCAAAGCAATATGGTGAAATAGGAGGTTATATAGATATTACATCTGGGATAACACCAGAGTTAGGATTTGATGATGCAATTAAACCTAGCAAAGCTATTAAAGAATGTCTAGAATTTGGAGTACCATTGACTAATCTCACTATGAGTTCTGATGGTAATGGAAGTATGGCTGTATATAGTAATACTGGGAAACTTAAAGGGCTATTAGTAACTACCTTAGATTCTATACATAAAGAATTTAAGGATTTAATTCAACAAGAAAAACTTCCTATATCAGAAGCTGCACAAATAGTAAGTTCCAATGTAGCAAAGATATTGGGGATTTATCCAAATAAAGGATGTATTAATACAAATTGTGATGCTGATATTGTTGTATTAGATAATGAATTAAATATTGATATTGTATTTGCTAAGGGCCAGAAGATGGTTGAGAATGGAGAAGTTTTAGTAAAAGGTACATTTGAAGATAAGGAGTTATAAAATACTATATGGCAATTCCGAAAGAGTTATCCATTGAAGAGCAATTAAATACTGTTGCAAATAAATTATCCCAATATTGTTTTAATGGATTATCAATAGAAGTATTAGAAATAAAGAAGATTGAAGGTAAGGAAATAGCGATAATTAACTTAAAGGAATTGCCAATTAATCAAAAAATAGATGATTATACAAAATTCATAGGGAATACTTGGAAGACCTATTATTTCCAAGGGACAACTGGCGGAACTATTACAAGCAAACAGTTAATTGATACTATTCTACAAAAGGATTATCAGGGGGAATGGATAGAGGGAGTCCAATTACAAGTTCGTGCCAGGTTCCTATATTTTGCTGTGCAGGTTTCTATATTTAATTAAATAAAGGAGTGAAGTGATTTGTTCAAAAAAACTTTATCAACAATAGGAATTACACTTATAGCTTTATTAGTGGTATTTAATGCTGTATATGCAGATGGGTATTCAGACATTAAAGGTCATTGGGCTAAAGACTATATTAATCAGCTTTCAGAAAAGGGTATTGTAAGTGGTTATTCAGATGGAACTTTTAGACCAGATGACAATATTACAGTTGCTGAATTCACTAAATTAATACTTACATCTTCAGGTACTAAATATAAGCAATCGAAAGTATGGTATGATGCAATTATTGATGAGGCAAAAAGGACTCACATAATACAAGATGGAGAGTTCGACAATTATGGCAAAAGGCTAATCACTCGTGGAGAAATGGCAAGAATGATAGCAAGACAAATCGGAGAAGCTTCACCTAAAGCCGAAAAAACTTCTTTTAAAGATGATAATCAAATACCTGATAGTCTAAAGAGATTTATTAAAGTAGTTTCAGATAAACAAATAGTAACAGGCTTACCAAATGGAAATTTTGATGCTAAAGGGAATGCAACGAGGGCAGAAGCAGCTACTATGATTTATAGAATGATAAATATTTCTACAAATGAAAATGCACGAAAAGAAGATATACAAGAATCCTTAGATATAGATAGTTATTCAAATCAAATAGATGTAGGTACTGTTCATACGGTGATATTAAAGAAGGACGGAACAGTTTGGAGCTGCGGATGGAATATCTTTGGAACACTAGGAAATGGGACGAATGAAGATGCACATACTCCTGTTCAAGCAAAGGGATTAAATAATGTTGATACTATATCAGCAGGTTTTTTTCATACAGTAGCCTTAAAGACAGATGGAACGGTTTGGGCTTGGGGATTAAACGATTATGGACAATTAGGAGATGAAACAGTAGAAGATAGAAATATTCCTGTGCAGGTTAAAGGATTAAATAATGTAATGGCTGTAGCTGGAGGTTGGAGGCATACAGCTGCTTTAAAATCAGACGGAACAGTTTGGGTATGGGGAGAGAATCAACATGGTGAATTGGGAGATGGTACAAATGTTATTAGTTCGAATACCCCTGTTCAAGTGAAGGGTTTAAATAATGTGGTAAGTATATCAGCAGGGGATTCCTATACATTAGCCTTAAAAAGCGATGGGACAGTATGGGCTTGGGGATGGAATGGTGGGGGACAATTAGGAGATGGAACATTAGAAGATAGAAATGTTCCTATACAAGTTAAAAACCTAAACAATGTGGTAAAATTGTCAGCTGGTTTATGTCACTCATTAGCCATAAAGAAAGATGGATCAATTTGGGCTTGGGGAGTAAATAGTCAAGGACAATTAGGAGATGGAACACTAGAGAAAAGAAACATTCCCATTGAAGTTAAAAATCTAAATAATGTAGTAAATATGTCAGCAGGGCATATTCACTCATTAGCCCTAAAAGAAGATGGAACAGTTTGGGCTTGGGGGAATAATGAAGAGGGGAAATTGGGAACCGAGAGTAATGGGTCTAGTAGCGTTCCTATTAAGGCAGAGAACCTAACTAACGTAGTAGCCATAGCAACAGGTGAGCATTATACAGTAGTTCTTAAAGATGATGGTTCAATTTGGTCTTGGGGTGGCAATTGGTATGGACAATTGGGTGATGGTACCGATAAGGATAGTAATGTACCAGTTAGGGTTTTAATAGAATAGACAGGGAGCCAAGAAAATATCTTAACCCTGCACTAACTTACTAACTTTCGTTAATTCTAAGAACAACCAAAATATTTTGGTTGTTCTTTTCATTGGAAAAAACCCACTATTATTATATAATAAAAAGGAAACTAATGTTTAACTAGGATGGTGACAAGATGGATTTTATAGAAGGATTAAACGAAAGACAAAAAGAAGCCGTTCTTCATACAGAAGGGCCTTTACTTATTTTAGCAGGGGCAGGTTCAGGTAAAACAAAAGTGTTAACCCATAGGATAGCCTATTTAATCGAAGAAAAAGGGATTTTCCCAGGAAATATTTTGGCAATAACCTTTACTAATAAAGCTGCCAATGAAATGAAGGAAAGGGTAGATTATTTATTGGATGGAAATATGGATGATATATGGATGGGTACCTTTCACTCTGTATGTGTTAGGATGCTTAGATGGAATATAGATAAAATTGGATATGACAGAAGTTTTTCCATCTATGACAGAGACGATCAAATTACTGTTATGAAAGAATGTATTAAAGAATTGGATTTAAGCAAGGATATGTATAAGGAAAGGTCAATAATAAACGTTATTAGTTCATTGAAGGATAAGATGATAAAGCCAGATACTTACATTAATCAAAACTACAATGACTATTATTGTAGAAATGTAGGGGAGTTATATGCGCTCTATGAGAAAAAGCTTAAAAGTAACAATGCCTTAGATTTTGATGATTTAATAATAAAGACTGTAGAATTACTAAAATCCAATCCAGATGTACTAGATTATTATCAGAGGAAATTTAAATATATATTTGTGGACGAGTTTCAGGATACAAACAAGATACAATATGAATTGGTGAGACTATTATCTCAACGTTATAAGAATTTATGTGTGGTAGGGGATGACGATCAGTGTGTAATTGAAGGTTCAAAAATTACCACACCAAATGGGTTAATAGCAATAGAGGAATTAAGAGAAAAAGATAAAGTTTATTCTGCATCTGGTAAAGGCGAAATTTTAGAAGGTGCTATTAGCAAAATAATTAAGAAAGAATATGAAGGACTAATAGTAAAAATAAAGACTAAATCAGGAAAGATAGTTAAAGCAACGCCAAATCATATTATGTTTGGTAAACTTAATTCAGAACCAGGAGTTTTATATGTATATTTGATGTATAGGAAGGATAAAGGTTACAGAATAGGTATAACTCAAGGTGTAAGATCAAGAGAGGGGCAGATAGTAAACGGTCTTATGGTTAGATTAAATCAAGAACATGGGGATAAGATATGGATTTTAAGAACATGTGAAAGCAAAGAAGAAGCAATATTCTATGAACAATTGTTTTCTGTAAAATACCAAATACCAACTGTTTGTTTCCATGTAATGGGTAGAAATATAAGTTTGGGGCAGGAATATATTGATAGACTATTTGACGAAATAGATACTGAAAACAATGTTGTGAAACTAATGGAGGATTTGTTATTATTTGAGGAATATCCTCATCATAGACCAAATGGTGTTATTAGCGGACAGACTATAAGACGAATTGGAAATTTGAATTTCTTTAGCGGGAGGAAATCTGGTTTAGAGTTAGGTTGGTATAGCCATAGAATCAGTTTTAACACAAGTGGTGATGAATTAAAAAAGAATGTTATAACTTCCAATTTTCCAGTAAGAAATGGGAAAAGAAGTACTTGGAGGATTGAAACGGAAAGGGTGGATTATGATGAAGCTTTTCAATATGGTAAAGATCTTCAAGCATTAGATGAAGAGATAGAAATAGTTGAAAGAGCAAGATTAACTGAGGATACTTATTTTAATTTTATGCCTGCTGCCCATATAAGACCAAGTATGAGTATTCCGGTATATGAAGATGGAAAAATAATAGAAGACTTAGTAGATGAAACTACTGTAGAAGAATATAAAGGGTTTGTATATGATATTTCAGTTCCTAATTTTAGGCAATATATTTGTGAAGGTATAGTGGTTCATAATTCCATATACGGCTGGAGAGGAGCAGATATAACCAATATCTTAGATTTCGAAAAAGATTTTCCAAATACTAAAATCATTAAATTAGAACAAAACTATCGTTCAACTCAAAATATACTTAACGTAGCCAACCATGTGATAAAGAACAATTTGGAAAGAAAAGATAAAAAATTATGGACAGATAATGAAGAAGGGAATCAGGTTGTGGTGGAAAGCCTTCTAGATTCGGATGAAGAAGCCTATTTTGTTGCTAATAAAATAGAAGAGCTTATAGATGAAGGATACAAGCCTTCAGATTTTGCCATTCTCTATAGGACTAATGCTCAATCAAGAACCTTTGAGGAAATCTTCATGAGAAAAAACATACCCTATAAGATTGTTGGAGGATTAAGGTTCTATGATAGAAAAGAGATTAAAGATATAATAGCTTATTTAAAGTTAATCCAAAACCCAGTAGATAATGTATCCTTAAAACGAATAATAAATGTTCCTAAAAGAGGAATTGGGAATGCTACTTTAGAGAAAATAGAGGAATATGCTAATGGGACTGGGGAGAGTATATATAGTGCATTGTTAAATGTGGAAGAGATACCAAATCTATCAACAAGGGCTAAAAACAGTCTAAAATCCTTTATAGATATGATAAATAAACTTATGGCCATGAAGGAAGTAATGGGTCTAAAAGAATTCTTGGAAGAAGTAATCTATGGGGTAGGATATATTAAGGAATTGGAAGAGGAAGCTAGCATAGAATCCCAAACTAGATTGGACAATATAAGAGAATTTATATCTGTGGCCATAGACTTTGAAATAACAAATCCAGAAGGTACTTTAGAGGATTTTTTAGCAGGGGTTTCCCTTCTTTCTGATGTGGATAAAACAGAAGATATAAAGAATTCCGTTACTTTACTTACAGTGCATTCAGCTAAAGGGCTGGAATTTCCAGTAGTGTTTATGGTAGGTATGGAAGAAGGACTTTTTCCCATATCTAGGGCTTTGGATAGTGAATCAGAATTAGAAGAGGAAAGAAGGCTTTGCTATGTAGCCATAACAAGAGCTGAAAAACTATTATTTATTACCCAAGTAAAACTTAGAACCATTTATGGAAATACTAATTATTCTTTGCCTTCTAGATTTATAGATGAAATACCAGAAGGTTATACTATATCATCAACAGACAGGATTAGAAGAAGGATATCCAATAATAAAAAAGGACTTGTAACAGTACATGATTATACTAAAGGAAATAGAAAACCAATAGCAAAACCATCTATAGATAATACAGATGTTGATTTAGGTGCTAAGGTTAAGCATAATAAATGGGGTGTAGGTACCATAGTTCAAATAAAGGAAAGGGATAATGATAAAGAGATAGTAATCGCCTTTGATAAAGTAGGTCTTAAAAGATTATTGCTTTCCATTGCTCCGATAGAAATATTGAAAGGAGAATAGTATATGGATAGGATTAAGAAGATGAAAGAGCTTATTGAGGAAATCAACGACTTAAATTACTATTATTATACATTAGACCAACCAAAAGTAAGTGATAAAGAGTACGATCTTCTCTACGATGAATTGGTAAAATTAGAGAAGGAAACGGGAACTATTTTTCCCTATTCACCAACCCAAAGAGTTGGTGGGGAGATATTGGATAAGTTTGAAAAACATTTCCATTTGGAGAGGCTCTGGAGTCTAGATAAAAGTCAAAATTATGGAGAATTAATAAATTGGGATAATAGAATTAGAAGATTAATAGAGGAGTATAATAATAACCATGAAGATAAACTGCCTTCTCCTACCTATGTGGTGGAATATAAATTCGATGGATTGACAATAAATTTAACCTATAGGGATGGAGAATTAGTCCAAGGAGCTACTAGGGGAAATGGTACAGTAGGAGAAGCCATTTTACCTCAATTAAAGACTATCAGGACTATTCCCTTAAGGATTGACTTTAAGGGGACTATGGAAGTACAAGGTGAAGGATTAATGCCTTTATCTACTCTTCATAAATACAATGAAACAGCTGTGGAGCCATTAAAGAATGCAAGAAATGCAGCTGCTGGAGCTTTAAGAAATCTTGACCCAAAGGTGACAGGAGAAAGAAATTTAACAGCCTACTTTTATAATATAGGTTATATTGAGGAAGAAAAATTCAACAGTCATTTGGAGATGCTTGAATTTATTAGGAATAATAGATTACCAGTATATGATTATGCTAAGGAGTGTAGTTCTATAGAAGAAGTTATTGAAGAAATAGAAAAAATAGAGGAAGAAAGACATAATATTGATATATTAACAGATGGGGCAGTAATAAAGATAAATGATATGAGGACTAGGGAAGTACTAGGCTATACCATGAGATTCCCACGATGGGCAATAGCATACAAATTTGAAGCAGAGGAGACTACTACTAAACTATTATCCGTCCAGTGGAATGTAGGAAGGACTGGGAAAGTAACTCCTACTGCTCTATTAGATCCAGTTGAAATTGCAGGAGCTACTGTAAGACGAGCTACTTTGAACAATTATGATGATATACTTAGAAAAAAAGTAGCCATTGGTTCTAGAGTATTAATCAGAAGGTCTAATGAGGTAATTCCAGAAATAATGGGAGTAGTAGATTCGGATGAGGAGACTATAGAAATAGAAAAGCCTACCCATTGTCCTGCTTGCCATAGTGAGCTAATTCAGGATGGGGTTCATATATTCTGTCCCAATTCATTAAATTGTAAACCTCAATTAGTATCTAGAATAGTACATTTTGCCAGTAGGGATGCCATGAATATAGAAGGGCTTAGTGAAAAAACTGCAGAGAAACTATTTGAAGAATTAGACCTAATGGATATAGGAGATATATATGAGATAAAATATGAGGATTTAGTGGAGCTTGAAGGATTTAAGGATAAAAGAGCAAAGAATCTACTTGAAGCCATTGAAAGGAGTAAAAACACAACTTTAGATGCTTTTATCTATGCACTAGGGATTCCAAATGTAGGTTTAAAAACAGCTCAGGATTTAGCAGAACATTATAAATCTTTAGAAGCCATTAAAAATTCCAGCTATGAAGAATTGATTATTATTCCCGATATAGGACCTAAGATTGCAGATAGCATAATTGAATTTTTCCATGATAATAGAATACTAGCAGGAATAGATAAACTACTGTGGGAAGGAGTTAACCCCCATTATGAAGAGATAAAAGTGGAAGAATCCATATTTACAAATAAAACAATAGTAATTACTGGAACCATAGAAGCCTATACTAGGAAGGAAATTAAGACTAAAATAGAAGAAATGGGAGGAAAGGTAGCAGGTTCTGTTAGCAAGAATACGGATTATGTAATTGTTGGTGAAAACCCAGGTTCTAAATATGACAGAGCTGTAGAGTTAGGAATTGAAATAGTTGATGAAAGAAGGCTATTAGAGATATTAGGATAGATAATTGATTATTTTAATGGCAGATTATATGCTAAAGTGATAAGATTAAAGAAGGCAAAGGAGGTAATATAATGGTTTCAAATGAAGATGTTAAATATTTATCAGGACTCTGTAAGATAAAGTTTTCAGAAGAAGAAATAGAGGATTTTACAGAAGAATTTTCTAAAATATTGGACTATGTGAATATATTAAAAGAAGTTGATACAGAAGGAATTGAGCCAACTTACCATATTGGTAATAATATTCAACCGTTGAGAGAAGATGAAATAGACAAAAGTCTAGATAAAGAAGATGTACTTAAAAATGCACCAGAAGAAGAATATGGGTATTTTAAATTACTAAGGGTAATGGATTAGGAAGAGGTGAAAAGATGGATATTACAAAATTAACCGCTATAGAGATGAAAGAAAAGCTTAAGGATAAAGAAGTATCAAGTAGGGAAATTGTTAAGGCTCATTTAAAAAAGATTGAAGAATTGGAAGATGAACTAAATGCATTTATTACTATAACAAAGGAAGAAGCTTTAAAATCTGCTGATAGAGTAGACAAAAAGATAAAAAATGGAGAAGAGCTAGGCCTATTAGCAGGAATTCCCATTGGCATTAAAGATAATATTATTACCTATGGTACTAAAACTACCTGTGGTTCAAAAATGCTTGAGAATTTCATACCAACCTATGAGGGGACAGTAATAGAAAAGATTAAAGAGGAAGATGGAATAATATTAGGGAAAACCAATATGGATGAATTTGCCATGGGTTCTTCCACTGAAACTTCATATTTTGGTGTAACTAGGAATCCAATAGATTTAGAACGGGTGCCAGGAGGTTCCAGTGGAGGCTCAGCTGCAGCTGTAAAAGCTTGCCAAGTTGCTCTGTCTCTAGGTTCGGATACTGGTGGTTCCATAAGGCAACCAGCTAGTTTTTCTGGAGTAGTAGGGATTAAACCTACATATGGTTTAGTTTCTAGATATGGATTGATATCTGTAGCCAACTCTTTAGACACAATTGGGGTAATTGGTCGAAATGTTCTAGATGCAGCTTTAATGTTAGGGGTAATAATAGGTCATGATTCAAAGGATTCCACCTCTGTTGATATAGAAGGTATCGATTATTTAGATAAATTAAGTGAAGATATAAAGGGAATGAAAATAGCTATACCTAAAGAATATTTTGAAATAGATATGGACAATAGGATAAAAGACCAAATAAACAAATCCGTAGCACTATTGGAAGATTTGGGAGCAAATATAGAAGAAATATCTTTACCTAATATAAAACATGGCCTTGCAACTTATTATACAATATCTACTGCAGAAATAAGCTCTAATATGGCTAGATTTGATGGGATAAGATATGGATATAGGGCAAAGGAGTATGAAACCCTAGATGAATTATATATGAATACCAGAAGAGAAGCCTTTGGTAGAGAAGTGAAAAGAAGGATAATGATGGGAACCTATTTTTTAAGCAGTAGTCATGGTGATAATTATTACAAAAAGGCATTAAAGGTAAGAACTATTATTAAGAAGGATTTTGACAAGACATTTGAAAAATATGATATTATTCTATCCCCTACATCACCAAAATTGCCCTTTAAAATAGGGGAAAATATAGATGACCCATTGAATATGTATAAATCCGATTTATTCACCGTACCAGTTAATTTAGCAGGTATATGTGCTCTATCCATTCCTTGTGGAGATATTGAAAGGTTACCAGTTGGGTTACAGATAATAGGTGATAGATTTAAAGAGATAAACATATTGAAAGCTGCCTATGCTTTAGAGAAGAACTTATCTTTAGGGGGTGTTAAATAATGGCATATAAAACTATAATAGGATTGGAAATACATGTAGAGTTAATGACCAAAACTAAAATATTTTGCAGTTGTACCAATGCTTTTGGCGGAGACGCTAACACCCATTGTTGTCCTGTATGTTTAGGGCTACCAGGGGCTTTACCAGTACTTAATAAATCTGTTTTGGAATATGGAATAAAGGCAGGTATTGCATTTAATTCAAAAATTGCTACTAAAACTAAAATGGATAGGAAGAACTATTTTTATCCTGATTTAGTTAAAGGATTTCAAATAAGCCAGGATGATATACCTCTATGTGAAGGTGGATATGTGGAAATAGAGATGGAAACTGGTACTAAAAAGATTAAATTGATAAGAATCCATATAGAAGAAGACACAGGAAAGTCCATTCATACGGAGGAAGGGGATTCATTACTAGACTATAATAGGGCAGGAGTACCATTAATTGAAATAGTTACAGCTCCAGATATGAATACGCCAGAAGAGGCAAGACTATTTTTAGAAAAATTGAAGTCTACTTTAAAATATATCGAAGTTTCCGACTGTAAAATGGAGGAAGGTTCTTTAAGATGTGATATAAATATTAATGTTGTAGATCTAGAAACAGGAAAAAGGACCAATATTACAGAGCTGAAAAATCTAAACTCCTTTAGATCAGCAGTAAAGGCAATGGAATACGAAGAAAAAAGGCATATATCCCTTTTGAAAGAAGAAAAGGATACAGAAAGAGAGACTAGAAGATGGGATGAAGTAAGAAATGAAACCATAGTTATGAGGGAAAAGGGAGAAGTAGCAGATTATAGATATGCAGTAGACGGAGACATAGCTCCTATTGAAATAGAACAAGATTGGATTGAAGAAATTAGAGACAATTTACCAGAACTGCCCCATCATAAAAAGGAAAGATTTATTAAAGAGTATGATTTGCCAGAATACGATGCAGGAGTCCTTACTCAGTCAAGAGAAATAGCACAATTCTATGAAGAGACTAATAAATATGCCAAGGATCCTAAACAGGTTAGCAATTGGATAATGGGAGATGTATTAAGAAGATTAAATGATGAAGAAATGGAAATAGAGGATTTAAAATTTCATCCAAAGGATTTAGCAGATTTAATTGGGTTTATCGATGATGGAAAGATTAGTAACAATATAGGCAAGAAGGTATTAAGGGATATGTTTGAAACTGGAGAGAGGCCAGAGGAGATTATTAAAAAGAAAGGATTAATCCAAATTAGCGATGAAGGTGAATTAATAGGCATTATTGAAAAGGTATTAGATGAAAACCAACAATCCATTATAGACTATAAAAATGGAAAGGATAGAGCTTTAGGGTTTTTGATTGGGCAAGTGATGAAGGCTACAAGAGGTAAAGCCAATCCACAAATGGTAAATAAAATGGTTACAGAGATGATAGAAAACCGATAGATGGAAAGACTTCCATCTATCGGCAAGAATTGTCAGAAAATTCACACTTGATTAATAGATTAAGTCAATATATAATAATCATAACTATTTTAAAATAGTTATGATTATTATTTTTAAGGGGGGATTTTATGAGCAATAAGAGAAGGGGTTTGACGACTAAAATTTTTATAGGCCTATTGATAGGTCTAGTAGTTGGGATTATTGTTTATCGATTACCAGCTGGGACTTTTAAAGATGATATTTTAATCGATGGAATCTTTCAATTATTAGGGCAAGTATTTTTAAGAGGGATTATGATGATGGTAGTTCCTCTCGTATTTATTTCACTAGTTAATGGTACAGCTAGTATGGGGGACGTGAAAAAGCTTGGTAGGGTAGGTGCTAGAACTATATTGTTTTATTTAGTGACTACAGCTTTTGCAGTCTCATTAGCCTTGGTCCTAGGTTATCTAATAAAGCCAGGTATAGGATTGGATTTAGGCGCAATTGAACAAGTGGAAACTACTGTCAATGCAAAAACTCCATTAGTACAAATTTTGTATGAAATGGTGCCTAGAAACCCAATATCAGCTATGGCAGAAGGAAATATGCTGCAAATTATAGTATTTGCAATAATTACGGGAATAGGCTTATCTGTATTAGGAGATAAAGTTAAAATTATTATCCAGATATTTGAACAGCTAAACGAACTAGTAATGAAAATGGTAGGCTTTGTAATGCTATTTGCCCCTATTGGAGTATTTGGTTTAATTGCTAGAACCTTTGCTACTGTTGGGTATGCTGCTTTAATTCCATTGTTAAAGTATATAATAGCTGTCTATATTGGTCTAATTATCCATGCAGGATTAGTCTATTCTGGAATGTTGAAAGGTCTTACTGGATTAAGTCCTAGAAAGTTTTATAAGAAGTTTTTCCCTGCCATGTCTGTAGCTTTTTCAACAGCTAGTAGTAATGCAACTGTTCCAATCAATTTAGACATAAACGAAAAGCAATTAGGAGTATCTAGAAATATAGCTTCCTTTACAATTCCCCTAGGAGCCACTATCAATATGGATGGTACTGCTATTATGCAAGGAGTAGCTACCTTCTTTATAGCTCAGGTATATAATGTTCCCTTAAGTATTGGGGCTATATTAACAGTAGTTTTAACAGCTACATTAGCTTCTATAGGAACAGCAGGAGTACCTGGTGCAGGAGCTATTATGTTATCCATGGTATTACAATCTATCGGTTTGCCAATAGAAGGAATTGGATTAATAATGGGTATAGATAGATTGGTAGACATGGGTAGGACCACTGTAAATATTACTGGAGATGCAGTATGTACTGTAATAATAGCTAAAAAAGAAGGAGAACTGGATGAAGAAGTATTTAATTCTGACTCTAAAGCATTGTCAAAATAGATTTTAAAAGGGACTGTTATTTAGTCCCTTTTTTTCATACTTTTTTCACCATATAAGTAGATTTTAAAATAGGGAATTATCAATATTTATCTCCTATTAATCCAGAATTATTTCTATTATTTTAACTAGATACTAAGTAAATATTTTCAAAACCTATTAAAGTGTACTTAAAGTGTACCAAAAGTGTTTGTATTCTGGTACAATATACTTATACAACAATATGGAAATAATACTGAAAGGATTAGCAAGGAGGATTTATTATGGAAATAGGGAAGTTGTCAAATCATGTATTGAAAAAAATTGTATTCAACAATATTAAATATAAAAGAAAGGAAATTATTCAGGGGGCAGCTATTGGAGAAGATAATGCCATTGTAGATTTTGGTGATGAAGTTTGTATAATTTCTACAGACCCAATAACTGGAGCGACTAAGGATATAGGAAGACTTGCTATTTATATATCCTCTAATGATGTAGCCAGTAGTGGAGCAGAGCCAATAGGGGCTCTTATGACTATTTTAGCACCACCTTCAATAACAGAAGAAGATATTGAGTTAATAATGAAAGAAGCTGGAGAAGCTGCCAAGGAATTGAAAATAGAAATAATGGGTGGACATACAGAAATAACCCATGCAGTAAATAGAGTAATTATTTCTACGACGATAATTGGAAAACAGAAAAAGAAAAACATGATTGATTCAAAAAATGTGAAGATAGGAAATAAAGTATTAATAACTAAATATGCTGGAATTGAAGGGACTTCCATATTAGTTAAGGAATTGGAAAAATATTTAGAAGATAAAATGGATAAAGAGAAAATAGAAGAAGCTAAAAATATGGGCAAGATGATATCCGTTATAAAAGAAGGAGTAATATGTGGAGAAATTGGAGTAAATTATATGCATGATATTACTGAAGGAGGAATATTAGGTGCAGTATGGGAAGGTGCTATAGCAGTTGATAAGGGAATAAAGATATATGAGGAATTAATCCCTATGAAGGAGGTTACAAAGGAGATATCATCCATATTAGACATTGATCCTTATAGACTGATTTCTAGTGGAAGTATGATGATAATTGCTGACGAGGATAAAGTAAATGCTATAGAAGACAAATTAAAAGAGGAAGGTATAAAGGTAACCGTTATTGGTGAAATAATCCAAAAGGGAATTTTCATAGAAAGGAAAGGCAAACTAGAAGATATTAAGCCTCCAGCTAGTGATGAATTATATAAAGCTCTCTCTGTATTAGATTAAATATTACATTATGATTACAAAATGCCCATTTCGTTGACATAATAACCAACCAAATGATATAAATAACATAAGCCATAAAATAAATAGCAAAGGATGTGGAAAGGGGCAATAAATATGAAGAAATGGAAAATTGTTTTATCCTTTTTATTGATTTTAATATTCTTAAGTTCACCAACATTAGCAGCTAACAATAATACTAATATTACTGTTAGCATGGATGGCAGAAAATACACAGTAAAAGAAGTACCAGTGGTACTAGATGGACAAGCAGTATTTTCAGATATTCCTACCTTCATTCATCCTATCAATGATTATACTTTGGTTCCTATTAGGTTCCTAGCAGAGAGATATGGTGCTGAAGTAACTTGGGAGCAAAAGACCAAAACAGCAACGGTAAAACAAGAGAATAAAGAGATAAAGATTACAATTGATAGTGAATACATCTATTTGAATGGTGAAAAGAAACCTATAGAAGGAGGTACAACTCCAAAGCTTGTCACATTCTCTAACAAGGATTCAAGAACTATGGTTCCATTAAGATTGATATCTGAAGCCCTAGGTTTTGAAGTGGGATGGGATAGCTTAAACAGAGTGCCTTTTATCAATACTAAAGGCAATGAAGATGCTAATGGGGATGAAAATATCAATAAAGTAGAGATTACCAATGTGTCAGTAGTAAGGGGAAGTACTAGTTCACCAAAAGTATCCATAAAGGGAACAGATAAATTAGAATATTCCACATTATTACTTAAAAATCCTGATAGGTTGGTTATTGATATTGAAAATTCTGTTTTAAATCTTAAAGATAATATACCCTTTCAAGGTGGGGTAGGAAGAATAGAAGTAGATAGTAAACCAATAAATAGGATAAGCGTGTCTCAATTTTCTTCTAGTCCAGATGTGGCAAGAATAGTCATCAACTTAACTGATAAGGTAGATTTTGATATAGTTTCAGGAGATGATGGCAAATCTTTAACTTTATCTTTTGTAAACAGAGTAGAGAAAATTGAAAGAGAAATAGTAGATGGTAAAGAAGCCCTTGTTATTCACAACACTGAGAAACCCGAAATAAAAACTTTAAAACTATCAAATCCAGAAAGGATAGTTGTAGATTTAATAGACTCTTCATTACAGGGTGGGAGCTATTTTAGCTATGATTATGAAATAGGATTTATTAAAGGAGTAAGAGTATCTCAATTTAATCCAGACAATCTATATAAACTAAATGATAGAATAGTTAGATTAGTATTAGATGTTAAGGAAGGGATACTAGATTCTAATGTTAAAATCCATATAGATGGTAACAAGATTGTTATCACACCAGAGACCAATATAGGAGAGGTTCTAGACTATTCTATTGAAGGTAGTAAAAGAGTAGTCTCAATCAATACTATGGAAGAAACAGATTATGATATAGAATATAGTAGAGATGAAAACACTATGATAATAAGTGTACCTTCAGATGTACTAGATATAGAAGATGGTTATGCAAATATTAAGGATGGGTTAATAAACGATATTACTATAAGAAAAGCAGGAAGACTCTCTAAGGTTATTATTACCTTTAGAAGAGGTGTTGATTATACTATTCTGTCAAAAGAAAAAGATTCTAAAATTGCTTTAGAATTTATGAAGGATGAGAACATAAAACCTTCTGATAGAATAATAGTAATAGATGCGGGTCATGGTGGAACGGATCCAGGAACAGTACAGAATGGAACTAATGAAAAGGATATAAACTTGTCAGTGTCTCTAAAGCTTAATGATAGCTTAATGAATAAAGGCTATAATACTGTAATGACAAGAGATAATGATATTTATGTAGATTTATATGAGAGAGCAAAGATAGCAAATAGAAATCAAGCAGATTTGTTTATAAGTATTCATTCTAATTCAATTGGGAATGCTAATATTTCAGGGATACAAGTATTGTACCATTCCAAGGATAAAGCGAAAGTATCAAAGGAAGATACCTTGGCTTTAGCTAAGATTATGATGGAGGAGCTTACAAAAGGTACTGGTGCACAGGATAAAGGATTACTACCTAGGGAAAGAACAGTAGTAATAAGAGATACATCAATGCCTTCTGTATTGATTGAGTTAGGATTCCTTACTAATCCAGAAGAAGCTAGGCTATTAAACGATGAAGGATATCAAGATATTTTAGTAGAATCAATAATAAAAGGTATAGAAAAATATTTTGAATTGTATTAATATATATAGCGGGGATTAATCTCCGCTTATTTTTATTAAATTAGAGGTGATTTTATGAGTTTTATATTTGGTTATTTATTAATATTCTTTGCTAGGGTATGTGATGTGACATTAGGAACCATTAGAATGTTGATGGTGGTTCAAGGAAGAAAGGTTCAGGCTGCAATTATTGGCTTTTTTGAAGTGAGTGTATATGTTACAGCCTTAGGTAAAGTAGTTACCAGTTTGGATAACATAGGAAATTTATTTGCATATGCTTTAGGCTTTGCTTGTGGTAACTATATTGGCATAATTATTGAAAACAAAATAGCCTTAGGGAGTTTGGCAGCTCAGATTATTCTAAAGGGCTCTAATGAAAGCAATATGGAATTGATAGAGAAATTAAGAGATAATGGTTTTGGGGTAACGGTATTAGAGGGATATGGTAGAGAAGGCTCTAGGGAGATACTTCATATAGCCATAAATAGAAAGGATTTAAGCAAGCTTAAAGATTTGGTTTATAGTCATGATGAAGATGCCTTTATAATAGCTAATACAATAAGTCCTATTAGTGGTGGTTACTTTTCGTCCATTAAAAAGAAATAAATAATCATAGTATTCCTTATCTTCTAATATAATGTAATAAAACATGGAGGGGGGTAAGGGATGGATAATAAAAGAATTATATTAATTCTATTAATATTAGTAATAGGAATATCCATAGTTAGTTGTAAAGGGAAAGGAGGTTTTAAAAAGCTTTTTTCCAAGGAAGATGAAATTGAAATAATAAGGTCTGATGAGGATTATGATTTTGAACTAACAGAAGACGAGGGGATGAGAAAAACTGTATTCTATTTTAAGGATAAACAAGGGTTGTTAGTGCCACTTATGAGAAAAATTCCATGGGAAGAAGGTATTGCAAAGCTTACATTGAGGAATATGGTAGATAGCCCCGAATTAAGAGAAAGCATTAGCGCTACAGGGTTATCTCCAATAATTCCAGCAGGAACAGAAATTATTGGGATGGCAATCAATGAAGAAACTGGACTTTGCAAAGTAGATTTTTCTAAAGAGGTCCTAAACTATGAAACAGAAAAAGATGAAGAAAACTTAATTAAAGGTGTAGTATATACTTTAACGGAATTTCAAGCCATTGATGAGGTACAATTTTTAGTTGAAGGTGAGGTTCTTCCAACTTTCAAACATGGTTATAATATATCTAATCCTATAAAGAGAGACAATATAAATTTAACGGGTAGTTTGGAGGACCAAAGGTCAAAAGTTGTGATTTACTATAAAGGGAATAATTTTGAAGAAGATTTTGAATACTTTGTTCCTGTGACTATACCTACATTGGCGCCTGTACCAAATATATTTACTGCTTTAGAAACTCTATTCGATGGAGCACCATTGGAACTTGGACTTAGTTCAGATATTCCTCAGGGAACTAGTTTTCATGGAGTGGATATTAAGGATGGGGTAGCCTATGTGGATATATCCTTTGATAATGATGATTTACCTAGTGATAGACAAATATATAATAATATAGCAAAAAATATAGGATTGACTTTAAGTGAATTTGAAGAAATAGAAAAGGTAGAATTACTTATTGATGGGAAGAGTCTGGAAGAGGTTGGTATGGATTTTGACATAAATATTACAATACCTACTTTTGCCAATGAATATTAAGCTGTCTAAAAATAGGCAGCTTATTTTATTTCTATTCTTTATAATATTTCTAGTAGATTAGAATATGGAAAAAAGAATTTAAATCTGCTAAAATAATATTAGTTAATAGGGGTAAATAATAAAACGATAGCAAAAAATATGTATAGAAGGAGAAAATAATGACTAAAAAGAGACTTGTTTTATCTACTGGAAATAAACATAAGGTTGAAGAAATAAAAGAAATTCTAAAGGATTTACCAATAGAAGTATTCTCTAAAAATGATTTGGGTTTTAATGGTTTTGAAATAGAAGAAAATGGGGAAACTTTAGAGGAGAATGCAATCAAAAAGGCCACTTCATTGGCAGGAAGGGTCCAGGGTATGGTAATGGCCGATGATACCGGATTATTTGTTGAGTATTTAAATGGAGGACCAGGGGTTCATTCTGCTAGATATTCAGGAATAGATGCAACTTATGAAAAAAACAATATTAAATTGTTAAATAGATTAGATGGAGTTCCTTTACAAAAAAGAAAAGCTTTATTTAAAACCGTAATTGCTTTGGTGACAGAACATGGTAATGTCATTACAGTAATTGGTGAATGTAAAGGATATATAGGGTTTGAACCTAAGGGTGAAGAAGGTTTTGGCTATGACCCTTTGTTTATTGTAGAAGGTTATAATAAAACCTTTGCTGAATTAGGAGAGGAGATAAAAAATAAAATTAGCCACAGAGCTAGGGCTTTAGACAAACTAAAGATAGAAATCATTAAAATTCTAGAGGATGATTAAGATGAAAATAATTGTTGTAAGCGATACTCACGGGATGATGAAAGAATTCATTGATGAAGTCAAAACTATGGAGAAGGTAGATTTAATAATTCATTTAGGAGACTATGTGGAAGATGGTTTAGCAATAGAAAAGTTTACTGGCATTAAGACTATGATTGTGAAAGGCAATGGAGATTTTTTCCACACTGAATATAACGAAGATGAAATCTTAGATATTAAGGATAAAAGAATATTAATAACTCATGGTCATAAATATGATGTAAGATATGGAATAGAAAAGTTACTTTATAGAGGAGAAGAGGTAAAGGCAGATTTAATATTATATGGACACACTCATGTATCGACTTTTTTCGAAGAATCTGGTATAATAGTTATGAACCCAGGAAGCCCTTCTATGCCTAGGGGTTTTAATAGAAGGAAGACTTTTGGGATAATAGAAATTGGGCAAAAGATAGACATAAGAATAATAGAGTTAAATTAATAAGAATAAACTATTGACAATAGTAAAATAACCTGTTATAATTCTATATTGTCAGTTGAAGTTCGGCAAGGTAGTGCGGGTGTAGCTTAATGGTAAAGCACTGGCTTCCCAAGCCAGCCACGAGGGTTCGATTCCCTTCATCCGCTCCATTATGACCTAACTTAGCGAACGTAAGTGAGCAAAAGTTAAGTCAAACGCAATGAGAACCAAATCTATGCCAGCATTAGCTAGCGAATAGATTTGGGTTTCGAAACTGCGAGGCGTGAATATGCACCTATAGCTCAGTAGGATAGAGCAACGGACTTCTAATCCGTGTGCCGGGGGTTCGAATCCTCCTAGGTGCACCAAAAATATTGTGGTGGATATGGCCTAGTTGGTTAAGGCGCCAGATTGTGGCTCTGGAGATCGTGGGTTCGAATCCCATTATCCACCCCATTTTTATTTTACATTCAGAACATTATTAACTATATTAAACTATCATGACCCATTAGCTCAGGCGGTAGAGCACCTGACTTTTAATCAGGGTGTCCGGCGTTCGAGTCGCCGATGGGTCACCATTAAGTATGCGGGAGTGGCGGAACTGGCAGACGCGCTAGACTTAGGATCTAGTGTCTTTGACGTGGGGGTTCAAGTCCTCTCTCCCGCACCATATATAATTGGCGAGAGCCAATTTTTTTGTTTAGGGGGGTTTAATATGTATTGGAAGATAATAACTATATTAGGGATATTTCTAATATTTGTTTCCATATATAATCATATTCAAATAAGCGATATCTTTGTAAATAAACTAAATTTTGATAACAAAAAATTATCTAGTGTATTAAGGATAACTCAGATATCTGATTATCATGCCAATAATCGTATTGATTCAAAAAAATTACTTGATGAAATAATTCATTTTAATCCTCATATTATTGTTTTAACTGGAGATATTATAGATAGTAAAACCAAGGATATTTATCCCACTTTGAGTTTAATAAGGAAGTTAGTGGGTATAAATTCTAATATATTTTTTGTAATTGGAAATCATGAACTGGGAAATAAAAATGGTGGTAGATTTATATCTAGCCTTAAAGAAATGGGAGTTATTGTACTGGATAATAATAGGCAGACTGTTGAAATAGAAGGAGAAAGGATAAATATATGTGGATTAAGTTTCTTCGCTACTAGAAAAGATTACGAAGAAACTATGAAAGGTATAGATAAGGGTGATTATACTTTACTATTATCCCATTCACCTAATAGGCCCATAGATTATTCCTTAGGGATAGAGGATTTAGTCCTTACAGGCCATACCCATGGGGGGCAAGTAAGACTACCTATAATAGGGGCAATCATATCACCAGGTCAAGGGCTTTTTCCTAAATTTGATAAAGGAGTTTTTAAAATAA
>NZ_PPXX01000051.1 GCF_021655075.1 Clostridium sp. Cult2 | reverse complement strand
AGAAGTTGCAGAAAAGATAAATGCTAAATTAGTATGTGAAGCAGCTAATGGACCTATAACTCCAGACGCTGACAAAGTACTAGAAAGAAGAGGAATCCCAGTTACACCAGATATATTAACAAATGCAGGTGGAGTTACAGTATCCTATTTCGAATGGGTACAAAACCTATATGGATACTATTGGGAAGAAGATGAAGTAGAAGAAAAACAAGAAATTGCAATGGTTAATGCATTTAAAGATATATGGGCCCTTAAAGAGGAGAAAGATGTTACAGTAAGACAAGCTGCCTATATGCTTTCAGTTAAAAAGGTAGCAGATGTAATGAAATTAAGAGGATGGTATTAATAGAAGCTGGATTAGTCCAGCTTCTCTTTAATGTTATGGGGACAATGGGGGGACAATGGGTAGGGACAATGGGGACGGTTCTCACCGTCCCATTTTTTTATGTGGACGAGGGGATGGACAAAGCACCTGTCCCCTCGTCCACTGTCTTAATTAAATTATTTTGGGTATAATAAATAAGTGGGAGGTGAAGTAAGATGAATTACAATGCAATAGAAAAAAATAATCAAATAATAATAAAAAATATGATGGATTTTGAACCTAAACATATTTTTGAATGTGGTCAGGCCTTTAGATGGCATGTAGAGGAAGATGATAGTTATACAGCTATCCACAAAAGCAAAGTAATCAATGTAAAAAGGGATGGTAAGGATATTATATTCTCTAATATCAATATGGAAGATTTTGAAAACATATGGTATGATTATTTTGATTTAGGTAGAGATTATGGAGAGATAAAAAAAGAATTATCAAAAGATCCAATACTTAATGAAGCTATTAAATTTGGGCAAGGTATAAGGATACTAAATCAGGAACCTTATGAAACTACCATATCCTTCATAATATCTGCCAATAACCAAATATCAAGGATAAAAAGATCTATAGAGTTAATAAGTCAAAAGTATGGAGAGCCTATAGGCTCATATAATAGAAAGGAATACTATTCCTTCCCCAGTCCAGAAATTTTAGCTAGCGTAGATGAAAAGGAGTTAGAAGATAATTGTAAGGTAGGTTATAGGGCTAAATACATTGTGAATACTTCTAAAATGATTAAAAATAAAGAAATAGACTTAG
>NZ_PPXX01000050.1 GCF_021655075.1 Clostridium sp. Cult2 | reverse complement strand
ATGAAGGGAGAATACCTTCTTCTATTATCGGATAAGAAAGTTATAAATGAAAGATGAGTAGTCATAGTGACTATATCATAATTATACAAGGAGTGATTATTATGTTAATAGGAGAGGTGTCTAAGAAATATAATATTGGGATTGAAACCCTTAGATACTATGACAAAATTGGTTTACTTACAGTTGAGAGGAGATACAACAATAGATACTATACCGAGGAAGATATTAAAAAACTACAAAGCATTATGGTTATGAAAGAAATGATGTTTTCTTTAGAGGACATAAAAAAAATTTTAGAAATTGATGAAAGAATTGATAAGGGATTAGAAAATGAAGTTATAGACAAGGAGGATATTGAAATATTACTTAATGAGGTAAGGCTAAAGCATATAGAGATACTAGAGAAAGAAAAAGAATTAGAAATGGTAAAGAATCAGTTGGAAAGACTAATAAATAAAATATTACACTTAAAGGGTGATGGAAATGGATAAAAAACAATCTCTATATGATTTGCGGATTTCTCCATTAGGATATGGTTGCTATGCATTAAGTGGTGCTTATGGAACAAAGTTAGAAGAATATGAGATGATTAAAATTTTGCAGTATGCTTATGAATTAGGTATAAAAATTTTTGATACTGCTGGTAGTTATACAGGCACAGAAGAGATACTGGGTAGGGCAATAAAACCTTTTAGACATGATATTGTTATATCTTCTAAAGTTGGAATCACAGAAGATAATAGGATCGATCTTTCTAAAGAATCTATCAAATCCTCTTGTGAATCCAGCCTTAGAAAATTAAAAACAGATTATATAGACATATATCAAATTCACTACCATGATTCTAATACTCCTATAGAAAAAACCATTGAAGCCTTAGAATTGCTAAAAAAAGAGGGTAAGATTAAATATTATGGAATTGGTCACTTACCTTTGGATAAGACAGAAGAGTATTTAAATTTAGGAAATATATCTTTCGTTATGGCTGAAATGAGCCCAGTTAATACTTACCGATACAAAGAACTACATCCGTTGCAAGAAAAATACAATTTTGACATAATTGCATTTAGTATAACTGGCAGGGGTTTGCTATCTGGAAAGATTAATGAAAAAGTACAATTTGGAAGTAATGATATAAGGAGTATAGATCCGTTATTTAAGAAGTCTAGATTCGTTTCAGGTATAAAAATAGCAGAGAAATTAAGGGAGATAGGCAATAGATATAATATGACACCAACTCAAGTTGCAATTTTGTGGACAATTCATAACAAAGGGGTTGTTACAGGTCTTACAGGACCTACTAAAATAGAACATCTAGAAGAAAATAGTCGGGTTTTAAACTTGTCCTTAGACATAGATGGAGTAAAGGAAATAAATCAATTAATAGAAAAAGAAGAGAATAAATTAAGAAAAATCATGTATGAAGAAGTATATATTATTTTAACATCTTCATTTCCGTCAGGTTATGAAAAGTCTTACAAGGATATAATCTATGCTATTGAGTACTGTATTGAGAACCAACTTATTCCGTATAAGGATGGAATTGATATATACATGAGATTAGTGAAAGATAAAAGTTTAGGCAATAAATCTTTGGATAGACTTAATGAAATTCGAAATGATATAAAATCCATGGCTAATATAAAGAAAATATAATTGATTTTCTTATTAAACACAGATTTAAACTGGAAGGAAAGGTTATTTTGTATAATTTCCTATACACCAAAAGCAACAGTACAAGCTGCAATGGGTGCAGTTCCATTGTCTTTAGGTGCTATTGGTATTAATTATTCAGCGGAAAAATTCTTATAGCGTTAATTATTGCTTTTATTAATTTTTATTCATTCCATGCATTAAAGGAATCCCCAACCTCTTAAATATAGCGTGTTTATTAAAGTAGGCTATTAACAATATGTGATTGGAAATTAGAAAAAATTAGGATATAATTTATATGGTGAAAGTAAACAAGGGATAAAAAACTTAAGATTATTCTTAAAAAAGGGGCGAATAGGTTGGAAATTAATAGTGGTGATATTTTAGTTTTAAAAATGGGTTTGCATCTATAGAAAAATCTAATAATAAATAAAAATGAGTTTAAGCCCAAAAGCTTAAACTCATTTATTTACTGGTGCCGAAGGCGGGAATCGAACCCGCACGGTATTGCTACCACAGGATTTTGAGTCCAGCGCGTCTGCCAGTTCCACCACTTCGGCATATCAGTTGCAAGAAATATCATAACACAAAATTATAAAACAATCAAGAACTTTATTTTTATTAATATTTACTGGTAAATGTATTTAAGGTATACTAATAATAATAAAGGACTAAGTGTCTATTGAGTAAAATAGAACTAAACATAATATATTGGGAGTGATATTGTGAATAGAGAAAAAAAAGAAAAGTTAATGGTTATAGATGGTAATAGCTTAATCCATAGGGCCTTTTATGCTCTTCCTTTATTATCAACAAAGGATGGAATATATACAAATGGTGTTTATGGTTTTTTAACCATGCTATATAGAATGAAAGAAGAATATGCTACAGACTATATATGTGTTGCATTTGATAAAAAAGGACCTACTTTTAGACATGAAGCTTTCGATTTATACAAAGCCAATAGGCAATCTACTCCAAATGAACTATCTCAGCAATTTCCAATATTGAAAGAAATACTTTCAGCTATGAATATAGCTCAATTGGAACTAGATGGATATGAGGCAGATGATATTGCAGGTACCTTATCAAAAATTGGTGAAGATAAAGGTATGGGAATAATACTAGTAACTGGAGACAAAGATTATTTACAATTAGCCTCTGATAGTACAAAGGTTTTAATAACTAGGAAGGGGATTACTGAATTAGAAGAATTCGATAAAGAAAAAATAATAGAGGAGTATGGAATAACTCCAGACCAATTTATTGATTTAAAAGGACTTATGGGGGATGTATCAGATAATATTCCAGGAGTACCAGGAATAGGGGAAAAAACTGGCATTAAATTATTAAAACAATTTGGTACTATGGAAAACCTATATGATAATATAGATAAGGTAGGAGGCAAAAAAACTAAAGAATCTTTAATAGAATATAAGAATACTGCAGTACTTAGTAAAACCTTAGGCAGAATAATTAGAAATGCTCCCATTGATTTTACCTTTACAGAATTGAAAACAGAGGAACCTAATTGGGATGAATTAAAAAAAATATACGATGTACTTGAGTTCAATAGTTTATTATCAAAAATACCTAAGGATAAGATTACAATAGAAGAAGATGCAAACTATGAAACAAAATTCATAATTATTAAGGAGAATAATTATGACCAAATACTGGGAAAAATAGAATTGGAAAAAAGTTTTTGTTTTAAATTTTTATTTGATGATGATAATTATATAAATGGTGAAATAATTGGAGTTGGGATAAAAGTAAAAGATAGCCCATCTTATTATATAGATTACTCTCAGAACCATATTGAACAATTTGTAGAAAAATTTAGAAAGTATTTTGAATCGGATAAAATCGAAAAATATGGTCATATGCTAAAGATGGATATATTTGCTTTGCTTACACTTGAGATAGATATTAATAATATTGTTTTTGACAGTATGATAGGTCAGTATTTAATAAACCCTGCCCAATCAAATTATAGCATAAATGAGTTAGGTAAAGAGTATCTAAATATTTATGGGAAAGATTTAGAAGAAATATTAGGTAAAGGTAAAAATAAAAAATCCTTTAAGGATTTACCTATAGATACTAGAGCAGAATATATTTCCTTAACCTTGGATTTAATCCATGGAATAAGAAAACCGATAAATAGATTGATTGAAGAACAGGAAATGGCTAAATTATTTTATGAAGTTGAATTGCCTTTGGTAGAAGTATTAGCTAACATGGAGTTTCATGGATTTAAAGTGGATTTAGATGTATTAAATCAATTGGGGGATGAATTCCAAGAAGAAATTGATAGTTTAACGAAAGAAATTTATGAATTAGCTGGAAGGGAGTTCAATATCAATTCTCCAAAACAAATGGGAGAAATACTATTTGATGAATTAAATTTACCTGTAATCAAAAAAACTAAAACAGGCTATTCAACTGATGCAGAAGTACTAGATAAATTAAAGGGACAGCATGAAATAATTGAAAAAATTCTTAAATATAGACAGATGGGTAAATTAAAATCGACATATATAGATGGTCTGATAAATGTAGTAAATTTAGAAACTAGTAAAATTCATTCTAGTTTTAATCAAACTGTTACCAATACAGGGAGGATTAGCAGTACAGAACCTAATCTTCAAAACATTCCAATAAAAACAGAAGAAGGAAGAAAAATCCGGAAGGCCTTTGTAGTGGAAAATGAAGACTATATACTTATTGATGCAGATTATTCACAAATTGAATTAAGGGTATTAGCACATATTTCTAAGGACCCAAAGTTAATGGAGGCATTTTACCATGATGAAGATATCCATACAAAAACTGCTTCTGAGGTTTTTCATATTCCTAAGGATGAAGTAACGCCTTTAATGAGAAATAGAGCAAAAGCCGTTAACTTTGGAATTATTTATGGTATAAGTGATTATGGACTTTCTAGGGACTTAAATATTCCCAGAAAAGAAGCTAAAGAATATATAGATAAGTATTTAAAAAATTATGAAATGGTTAAAAAATATATGGATGATATAGTAAAAATGGGAAAAGAAAAAGGTTATGTGGAAACCATATTAAATAGAAGAAGATATATTCCAGAACTTAAATCAAGAAATTATAATGTAAGGTCTTTTGGTGAAAGAATTGCCATGAACACACCTATACAAGGAAGTGCTGCTGACATAATAAAAGTTGCTATGGTAAAGGTATTTGAAGAATTAAATAAAAGAAAATTAAAATCTAGACTTATATTACAGGTTCATGACGAACTTATTATAGAAGCACATAAAGATGAAATAGAAGAAGTTAAGAATATGATAAAAGACATTATGGAAAATTCTATTAAATTGCATATTCCATTAAAGGTAGATTTAAAAACAGGAGATAATTGGTATGAGTCAAAATAAACAAAAGATAATAGGTTTAACAGGTGGTATCGCTACGGGGAAATCCACAGTTTCAAATATTATTAAAAGCCTAGGTTATAAAGTTATTGATGCTGATAAAATAGCAAAGGATGTAGTGAAAAAAGGTAATCCTGCCTATAAAGAAATAATAGATACCTTTGGCCAAGAGATTTTAGATGAGGGAAATGTCATTAATAGAAAAAAGTTAGGGGCCATTATATTTAAATACAGTTTAATGAGAAGAAGACTAAATGACATAGTACACCCTTATGTATTTAAAACTATGAAGGAATTAATAGATAAATACCAAAAGGAAAGTATAATTTTTGTAGATGTGCCTTTATTGATTGAAGAAATAGATAAATTTAGGGGATATGGAATTACCTTAGACGAAATATGGTTAATTTACTTAGATGAAAAAACTCAATTAGATAGGCTTATAAAAAGAGATTTGATTAGTGAAGAAGAGGCTATTAGAAAAATCCAATCTCAAATGCCTATTGAATTAAAAAGAGAATATGCAACCAGAATAATCGATAATAGAAAAGACATTAAAAGTTTAGAGGAACAAGTAGAAAAAATAATAGATGAAGTAATATGATTCTCTGGAGGGTTTAATTTGACATGGATAATAAAAAAATTGCTAAAAAATCTTATCTATACAATAATAATCTTTTCATTAATCATTATGGGAGTATTCATATATATTAAAATTACATATCCATTGGGATATCTAGATTTAATTGATAAGTACTCTAATGAATTTAATGTTGACCCCTACTTGGTAGCAGCAATTATCAATGTGGAGAGTAGATATGACAAGGAGGCTATATCTCCTAAGGAAGCTAGAGGACTTATGCAAATATCAACTATTACGGGAGAATGGGCTTCTAAGGAATTATCCCTAGAAGGTTTTAGTTTGGAAAAGCTATTTGAACCAGAGACTAATATAATGATTGGTACTTGGTATTTAAAGGTTCTTTCTGAGGAGTTTGGCAATAATCTTCAATTAATTTTAGCAGCATATAATGGTGGAAGTGGAAATGTATCTAAATGGCTAGAAAGTGAAGAATATTCAAGGGATGGACTGGTTTTAACTAAGATACCTTTTAAAGAAACAGAAGAATATATTAAAAAAGTGGAAAAAAACATTAAGATATATAAAATTATTTATAAGTCTCAATTTAGTAATGCCTCATTTCATGGGGAGAATAATTTAATTGGTTTTATTCACAATTTTAGAAAAGTAATTAAAGGTTTGGTAGTATATAAATAGCTAAGGGGGAATAAGTTTGAAATACAAAAGAATGTTAATTATCCTATTAATTACTGTAACATTATTTACATTAATAGGATGTGAAAAAAATGAATCAAACAACACAACAGAGGCTTTCGAATCCAATACCGCTAATGTTAAAGAATATGAACCTGAATACGGTGGTCAGTTAATTTTACCATTGACTACTTTAAACACTTTAAATCCCCTAGTTACCGAAAATATTAGCTATTATCATTTTAGTAAACTTGTATTTGAAAGCTTATTTGAGCTGGACGAAAAATTGGATATTAAAAATCAATTAGCGGAAGATTATATTATCAAAGAAGATGGAACAATAAGTATTAAGTTGAAAGACAATGTATTATGGCATGATGGAGAAAAATTTACAGCAGAAGACGTGGCTTTTACAATAAATGCCATTAAATATGCAAAGGATGACATCACCTATAAAAAAATGTGGCATAGCATAACAGGAAACTTTTATCCTTCCAATATTAATAGGATTATAGATGTAAATGTAATTGACCCTTACAATTTAGATATAAAATTTGATATAGATTTCAGCAATAGTTTGGAAACATTAATTTTTCCAATCATTCCTAAGCATAGATTTGTAATGGGAAGAGAGGATAAAAGTTCTTATATAAGAGCATTGGATGAAGAGGATTATATTCCTATTGGAACTGGGCCTTATAAATTTTCAAATTATGATAAATATAAGGAAATCCACTTAGAATACTTCCAAGACTATAGAGAAGGTAGACCTTATATAGATAATATTGTTGGGAAGATACTAGAGGAAGATGAATTAGCTCTAACGGCCTTTGAAGTTGGTCAAATAGATTTGACTATAGCATTAGGTGTAGATTGGGAAAAATTTAATCAAAACAATAGAGTTAGAATACTTGAGTTTGTTTCACAAAACTATGAATTTTTAGGATTTAACTTTACTAATCCAGTTTTCAACGATGAAAATGGACACAGGTTAAGGAAGGCTATGGCTTACGGTATAGATAGACAAGCTATAATTCAGAGAGTATATTTAGGTCATGCTACACAAATGGATTTACCAATCCATCCTAATTCTTGGTTAATTTCGGATGAGGCAAATGTTTATGGATATAATTTATCAAAAGCAAAAGAAGAAATGGAAAAATTAGGTTGGAAGGATATAAATGGGGATGGGTTTTATGAAGACCAAAATGGAAATCAAGTTACCTTAAGACTTACAACCAATTCATATAATCCTTTGAGACTTAAAGTAGCAGATATGATAGTTGAGGATTTAAACAAAATGGGGATTCGTATTGTTAAGGATTATCCAGAAAGAATGCCAGACAATTTAACAGAAGAGATGATAGAAAACCAATGGGAGGAATTGAATAATCAGATTTTAAAAGGTGATTATGATATTATATTATTAGGGTGGAGTTTACCTTCAATACCCGAATTATCATTTGCATTCCACTCTAGCCAAATTAAATCGGGTAGCAACATCATCAGATACAGTAATGAAGCTATGGATGAAGCTTTATCAGAGGCTTTTAGTGCTGCTAATAGGGATAACAAATTTAAAACTTATGAAAAACTTCAATCTATTATTATAGAAGATTTGCCTTATTTAAGTTTATTTTTTAAAAACAAAGCATTGTTAATGGACAAAAAAATCATGGGAGACATAGATCCTACATTCTACAATATATATAGGAATATTGATAAATGGTATATTCCTAAAGAATTCCAGGAAGAAGTAGTTGAAAAAAATAGAAAATTATTTATAATAGGATTACAAGAATATATAATTGCAGAGGTGGTGGAACTGGTAGACACGTATGTTTGAGGGGCATATGGTAGTAATACCATGAGGGTTCGAGTCCCTTCCTCTGCACCAAATCATATACACAATATAGTATATGATTTTTTTATCCAATATTTAAAAGGGTGGTATAGGAATGGATAGAGAAATAATTCATATAGATATGGATGCCTTTTATGCATCTGTTGAACAAAGGGATAATCCAAATTTAATCAATAAGCCTGTCATAGTAGGAGGAGTACGCAGCAGGGGAGTTGTATGCACTGCTTCCTATGAAGCTAGAAGGTATGGAGTTCACTCAGCAATGCCAATAAAGACTGCTAAAAGATTATGTCCAAAGGGTATTTATCTACCAGTAAATATGGAAAAGTATAAAGAGGTGTCCAAAAAAATCCATAAGATTTTTGGAAGATACTCAACTAAAATAGAGCCCATTTCCATAGATGAAGCCTTTTTAGATGTGACAGGCAAAAATTCTTATACTATAGCCAAAAACATAAAAAGAGATATTAAAAAGGAACTTCAACTTACTGCCTCAGTTGGAATATCTATCAACAAGTTTTTAGCAAAGCTTGCATCAGATATTAACAAGCCTGATGGTCTAACAGTTATAAAAAAAGATAGAGTAATAGAATTCTTAAGACCTTTACCAGTGAACAGACTTTGGGGGGTTGGTCCAAAGATGGAGAGGGAGTTTAATAAACTAGGCATATATTATATTGGTGATATACAAAGATATGATGTAAAGGTTCTTATATCACTTTTTGGTAAAAGAGGAAAAGAACTATATGATTTTTCTTATGGCATAGATTCAAGACCCGTGGAAGAACATATAATCAACCAATCCTTGGGAGAAGAAGAAACCTTTCAAGAAGATATTAGAAATTCCAAAATATTAGTTAATAGATTAGAATTATATTCCATTAATTTAGCAAATAAATTGATAACCAAAGGTTATTTGATAAAGACCATTACTGTAAAAATTAAGTATAATGATTTTTCTGTGGAGACTAGAAGTATAACCTTAAACATACCTACTAATGATGAACGTACTATTTTTGGAATTAGTAAGTATATATTGTTGAATAAATTTAGTTTAGATAAGAGTATTAGACTTATTGGATTGACCCTTTCAAACATAATATACCCAGAAGATCCAATCCAGTTAAGCATGGAAATATGACAAAATATATATTAAACCAAAACAAGTATAATATTTAACAATATACAACAAAAATCATCAATAATAAAATAAAATTAATCTTTTTTCGGAAATGCAAAATATCTATAATTGCGAATATAAACGGTGAGAACCGGGGAAACCTTATCAAAAGAACCATTGTTAAAAAAATACCAATACGTCTATAGGGTATACAATCAAAAGAAATAATGTTATAATTGACAATGGAAACAAATAGCCTTAACCCTTTTTGTAGAGGATTTGCTTAATTATTGTTTATTTTTAATTGCTATTTTTAAACAACTAAAGAATAATAAAAGAGGTGGAATAAGGATGAAGCTTGAAAATCTCACTTTCAGAGGTGGGGTAAATGTACCACATTTTAAAGATTTGACAGATAATTTATCTATAGAGAAAGCAAAAGAGCCAGCTTTTGTAATAATTCCATTGCACCAACATACTGGGGCACCTTGTGAACCATTGGTAAAGGTGGGGGATACGGTAAAAGTTGGCCAAAAAATTGGACAATCTGAGGCTTTTGTATCTGCACCAGTACACTCATCAGTATCTGGTATAGTAAAAGGTATTACTACTATGCCGATTCCTACTGGTCTTACTGTGAATTGTGTAATAATTGAATCCGATGGGAAGAATGAGTTACACGAATCGATAAAACCAAAGGGAAATTTGGATGACTTATCTTCTAAAGAAATTATTAATATAATCAAAGAGGCAGGTATTACAGGAATGGGCGGGGCAAGTTTTCCAACTCATGTTAAATTATTACCTCCTTCAGAAAAGAAGATTGACACTATTCTCATAAATGGAGCAGAGTGTGAACCCTATTTGACAGCAGACCATAGAATAATGATTGAAGAACCTGAGAAGATAATATTTGGATTAAAAGCTATTATGAAGGCTGTAGGTGTAGAAAAAGGAATTATTGGAATTGAAAAAAACAAACCAGATGCAATAATAGCCCTAAGAGAAGCAAGCAAAGATGAAAAAAGTATTAGCGTAGCTTCTTTAAAGGTAAAATACCCTCAAGGAGATGAAAAAAGGTTAATCAATGCAATATTAGGACGAGTGGTTCCATCTGGTGGATTGCCAATGGATGTTGGTGCTGTAGTGTGTAATATTTCAACTACCAAAGCCATTGCAGAAGCTATTTTAGAAGGAAAACCTTTGTTTGAAAGGATAACAACTGTTACTGGCCATGGCATTAAAGAACCTAAAAATCTTCTGGTAAAAATTGGAACGCCTTTCAAGGACCTACTTGAACAATGTGGAGGATTTAATGAAGGTTCTCCAGGAAAAATCCTCATGGGTGGTCCAATGATGGGGTTGAGCCAATATTCAATTGATGTACCAGTAATTAAAGGTACAGGTGGCATATTGATATTGACAGAAGAGGAAGCAAAACCAGAACCTGTACAACCTTGTATAAGGTGTGGTAAATGTGTAGAAGTATGTCCTGTAAAATTACAACCATTATACATTAGTGGTTTTGCTTTAAAGAAAAATTTTGATAAAGCAGAAGATTTTCATGCTCTAGATTGTGTTGAATGCGGGGCGTGTTCATATATTTGTCCAGCTAAAAGACCATTAGCAGAGTCTATTAGAATGGCTAAAAGGGAAATATTGGCTAAAAGAAAGCGAAATAGTTAGGAGGATATGAAATGGATAGTAAAGTAATGGATACTTCTAAAGCTCAAGAATTAGCCTTAGAAAATAAGTTGTTAGTTTCTTCATCTCCTCATATAAGATCTAATGAATCTGTACAGAGGATAATGCTAGATGTGATTATTGCGCTTATTCCAGCTATTGTTGGTAGCGTATACTTTTTTGGAATAGATGCATTAAAATTGATTTTGATTTCTGTGGCTTCATCAATTCTTTTTGAAGCAATTATTCAGAAAATATTTGGTAAACCTATAACAATAAATGATTTTTCAGCTATTATAACGGGTATTTTAATTGCATTCAACTTACCTGCCAGTGCCCCTTGGTGGTTACCAATAATGGGTTCTGCTTTTGCAATTATTATCGTTAAGCAATTTTTTGGAGGAATAGGTTCAAACTTTATGAATCCAGCATTAGCTGCAAGGGCAATGCTTCTTACTTCATGGCCAACACATATGTCAAGTTTTACTGGAACTAGGCCCGATGTTATTGCAACTGCTACACCATTGGCAATAATGAAATATGGAATGGTAGCCGATGGAACTGCCTCTGCAACAGTTGAAGCTGCTACATCTGCTTCTCAAGCCGCAGGAGCAGAGCTTCCTACATTATGGAATATGTTTATAGGAAATATTCCAGGGGCAATAGGAGAAACTTCTGTATTGTTATTATTAATTGGTGCTGCATATTTGATAATTAGGCAAGTTATTGATTGGAAGATTCCAGTATTTTATATAGGCACGACTTTTATCATGTTGGTTTTGCTAGGGGTAGAGACTGAATTCTTACCCTATCATATTCTAGGCGGAGGATTAATACTTGGAGCTTTTTATATGGCTACAGACTATGCTTCTTCACCAGTTACTCCAGTGGGAAGAATTATATTTGGTATCGGGGCTGGAATATTGACAGCTCTTATTCGAGTTAAAGGTGGTTATCCTGAAGGAGTATCCTATTCAATTCTATTGATGAATGTAGCAACTCCTTTAATAGAGAGATTTACAAGACCTAAAATATTTGGGGAGGTGAAGTAGATGAATGAAACCTTAAAATTAGGATTAATATTATTCATCATAACTGCTGTAGCTGCCTCTATTTTGGGTTTATCAAATAGCGTAACATCTGAAAGAATTGCAGAGGCTGATAAAATAGCTAAGGAACTAGCAAAAAAAGAAGTATTAGAAGTAGCAGAGAACTTCAGCCTCTTAGACGAGGGAAGATTAAAAGAAATTATTGATTCAAATACAAATATTGTAGAAATAAACGAAGGTTATAATGGTTCGGATTTAGTTGGATATACTTTTAATATTAAAGTTAATGGCTATGGAGGAGAAATTACCTTCATGACGGGTATATCTACAGAAGGCAAAATTACTGGTTTAAAGGTATTAAACCATGGAGAATCTCCTGGACTTGGGGCTAATTCAACTAAACCTTATTTCTCCAACTCCTTTAAGAATAAATCGGTAGCTAGTGAAATAACAGCAGCCAAAAAGCCGCAGGGAGATAGTGAAGTCCAAGCTCTTACTAGTGCTACTGTAACAACAAATGCAATAGTTGATGGAGTTAATTTAGTTCGCCAAGTATATAATGAGAAATTATCTAATTAGATAATTTATGGAGGTGTAAACATTGAAGTTGTCTAAAGTTTTTTATAATGGAGTAATAAAAGAAAATCCCATATTTGTTCAATTAATAGGAATGTGTTCAGTTTTAGCAGTTACAACTTCTGCCATTAATGGCATAGCTATGGGCCTTGCAGTCACAGGTGTATTAATTGGCTCTAATGTAGTAATCTCTTTACTGAGAAAGGTAATTCCTGATAAAATTCGTATACCTGCTTTTATTGTTGTAATTGCAACTTTTGTAACTATTGTAGAAATGTTTATGAAAGCATATACCCAAGATTTATATAACGCTTTAGGAATATTTATTCCTTTAATAGTTGTTAACTGTATTATATTGGCTAGAGCAGAAGCATTTGCTTCTAAAAATAATGTTCTAGCTTCAGCAGTTGATGGATTAGGGATGGGTGTTGGATATACCATAGCATTATTGTTATTAAGTATTTTAAGAGAAATTTTAGGAGCTGGAAGCATATTTGATAAGCAACTATTTGGTCCTTCTTTTGAACCTGCAATAATTTTTATAATGCCACCAGGAGCATTTATACTACTTGGAATTTTGATAGCAGTTTTTAATAGTATTATGAAAAAGAAGGATAAAAAGGAAGCTTTGTTAAAGGAGGAAGCTAGATGAGCATTTTTACTATATTGATTAGTACTATTTTTGTTAACAATTATGTATTAGCTCGTTTCTTAGGAATATGTCCTTTTCTAGGTGTATCCAACAAGACTGAAACTGCAACTGGTATGGGGATAGCTGTAACCTTCGTCGTTACACTATCATCAATAATAACCTATGTAATACATCATTACATTTTACATTTATTGCATCTAGAATATTTACAAACTATCGTTTTTATCCTTGTTATAGCAGCGCTGGTACAATTTGTTGAAATGGTACTAAAAAAGATGAGTCCAACTTTATATAATGCATTGGGAGTATATCTTCCATTAATCACTACAAACTGTGTAGTGCTTGGAGTAGCTATATTAAATATTCGAGAAGGATTTACTTTGATACAGACAATTTTTAATGCCTTTGGTGCATCCATTGGTTTTGGCTTAGCCCTAGTTTTAATATCAGCAATTAGAGAACAGTTTGAAATAATAGATATACCAGAAGCCTTGAAGGGTTTTCCAATTGCATTAATAACAGCAGGTCTTATGTCCATTGCGTTTTTAGGATTTAATGGACTTGTATAGGAGGTAATAAGATGATAGAAATATTATATCCAATTACTGTATTAGGTGGTTTGGGACTTTTATTTGGCTCAAGTCTTTCATTGGCATCTAAGTTTTTTTCCGTAGAAATAAATCCAAAGGTTGAAGAAGTTAGAAAAGCACTACCTGGAGCTAATTGTGGCGCTTGTGGTTTTCCAGGTTGCGATGGGTTAGCAAATGCTATTGCAGAGGGGAAAGCTCCAGTAAATGCATGTAGCGTTGGAGGTAATCCGGTGGCTGAAGCTGTAGCTGATATTATGGGGGTAAATCCAGCAGAGACCATTAGAGAAGTAGCTACTGTTTTATGTCAAGGTGATTGTCATAAGGCAAAAGATAAATATATTTATGAAGGCATTAGAGATTGTAGAGCACAAAATATATTAGCAGGAGGAAGTAAATCCTGTTCCTATGGATGTTTAGGTTGCGGTACTTGTAAAGATGTTTGCGAATTTGATGCAATTGAAATTATAGATGGGATTGCAGTTATAGATAAGGACAAGTGTACATCTTGCAAGAAATGCCTAAGTGTTTGTCCAAAGGGAATAATTGAACTTGTACCTTATGATAATGAAGTAGTAGTTAAATGTAAAAGCAATGATTCAGGAAAAGTAGTTAGAGGTAATTGTAATATTGGGTGTATTGGATGTCAAATCTGTGTAAAAAATTGTCCAGTAGATGCCTTTACCTTTGAAAATTATCTTGCAAGGATAAACTATGATAAATGTATTAATTGTGGTATTTGTGCAGAAAAATGTCCTACAAATGCAATATTTTCAAGTTTAAAAAAGCCAGAAGTAGCAATTCAATAAAAAGAGCCTAAAATTTAGGCTCTTTTAATTTTAGAAGAATTCATTTATAATAAAGAAGGTAAGGTTATTATTCTAGCTTGTAAATGAAAAGTATAAATGATAAACTAATTGTAATATACACAGAATCAATACAAATACTAAAGGGTGAAAAAGTTGACAAAAGGTGATAAATACTTAATGGTTTTTATCGTAGTTATTAGTATATTATCTTTATCCTACGTAAAAAAATCAGCCTTTAATAATAAAGAAAAGTATATAAGTATACAGGTTAATGGAGAAGAAATAAAAAAGATAATATTCGATACCAATTTAATAGGGAAAACTATTCCGGTGGAAACCGAATATGGATATAATCTAATAGAGATAGATGATGAGAAGGTTCGAGTAATTGAAGCAGATTGTCCTGATCAATTAGATGTAAAACAAGGCTATATTTCAAAAGTTGGAGAAGTTATCGTTTGTTTACCCAATAGATTAGTAATTGAGATAAAGGGTATAGATGACGAAGTAGATATAGATCATATTAGCCGTTAGAGGTGAAAAGATGAAAGGTATTAAAAGATTAATTTTTTTGTCATTATTAGTTTCTATTGGGTTAGGTTTAAGCATTATTGAATCAATGATGCCAGTACCCTTTGTAGCTCCTGGAGCAAAATTAGGACTATCAAATATGGTCATATTAATAACGTTGGTAATTTTTGGCTTTAAGGAAGCTTTTATAGTGAGTATACTTAAATCCGTTATTTTTACTTTAGTTTCGGGAAGTGTAACAAGTCTATTCTATAGTCTTTCTGGATCTGTATTAAGTTGTATTTTAATGTTTATTATATATGATAATTTTTCTAATATTTTTAGTTTAATTGGAGTTAGCATTTTTGGTGCATTAGCCCATAATTTTGCTCAAGTAACAGTGGCTAGTCTAATGATGAAAAACTTTAGGATATTTTCGTATCTTCCCATATTATTATTGACTAGTTTATTTACTGGATATTTTATTGGTCTAGTTTCAATATTTGTTGTAAAGAACTTAAGAAAATCTTTCAATAATATATTTTATTCTAAAAATTAAGGTGATATTATGAACAGAATTATTCTTGCATCAGCATCTCCCAGAAGGAAAGAGTTACTATTGAAGTATAATGTAGAAACTATTATAATAGAATCTAAAATTGATGAAAAAATCTCCCAACATGAAACTGCTGAACAAGTAGCCATGGCATTATCTTTCGAGAAAGCTAATCAAGTGGCAAGAAAACTTAATGATGGAGAAATCGTTATAGGAGCAGATACAATTGTAATTTGTGAAGGGGAAATACTTGGGAAACCCAAAGATGAAGATGAAGGCAAGAATATGATGAAATTTTTGAGTGGTAAGGAACATGAAGTGATAACTGGGTTAAGCATTATAAAATCAAACTCAAACTTAAAGATAATAGATTATGAAAAGACAATAGTAAAATTTAGAGAGCTTACAGACAAAAAAATTGAAAACTATATTAAAACTAGGGAATACATTGATAAGGCTGGCGGTTATGCAATACAAGGACTAGGTAGTGTATTTGTAGAGTATATTAATGGATGTTACTTCAATGTAATTGGACTACCTATATATAAATTAGACATTTTGTTAGAAAGATATTTTGGTATAAGTCTATTATAAGAATGTAGGTGATTATATATGGTGGATAATATTATTAAAAGTTATACCATAAAGGATCTTCCATTACACGAAAGACCTAGGGAAAAGCTGATAAAATATGGGGTTGGTTCTTTATCAAATGCGGAGCTAATTGCAGTAATTATTAGAACAGGACATTTTGAAGATACTGCAATTGACTTAGCTAATAGACTTATTAGTATGGACAAAAGCGGGATTGGGTACCTTTCCCATGCAACAGTAGAAGAACTAACAACTATAAAAGGCATTGGTCAGTGCAAAGCAGCCCAAATTATAGCTGCCATAGAGTTAGGCAAAAGGATATCTAGTCGAGGGGGAGAAGACAAACTAAAGGTAGACTCACCCTTAATAATTGCTGAGTTGCTTATGGAAGAAATGAGATATTTGAGGAAAGAACATTTCAAAATTGCTATTCTTGATACTAAAAATCAAATAATTAGTATTGAAAATATATCCATAGGTAATTTGAACTCATCCATAGTACATCCAAGGGAAGTTTTTAATATTGCCATTAAACGAAGTGCAAATTCTATCATTTTAGTACATAATCACCCTAGTGGTGATCCAACACCAAGTACAGAAGATATTAATATTACACACAGATTAATCGATGCAGGGAATATAATTGGAATTAAGGTTTTAGACCATATAATAATTGGTGATAATAAGTATGTAAGCTTTAAACAGAAAAACATTATCTAAAATATTGATTTTAGCTTATAGAAAGGAAGGAGCAAAAGATATGGGAATTTTTAGTGCATTCACAAAGGATATGGGTATCGATTTAGGAACAGCAAATACATTAGTTTATATCAAAGGTAAGGATATTGTCATTAGAGAGCCATCAGTAGTTGCAATTCAAACTAATACAAAACAGGTTTTAGCTGTTGGAGAAGAAGCAAAAAAAATGATTGGTAGAACTCCTGGAAACATTGTAGCCATTCGACCTTTAAAGGATGGAGTTATTGCTGATTTTGATATAACACAAAGTATGCTTAAATATTTTATTAAACGTTCTTTACAAAGACGTTCATTATTTCAGCCTAGAGTAGTAGTATGTGTACCTAGTGGAGTAACAGAAGTAGAAAAAAGAGCAGTAGAGGAAGCAGCCATTCATGCTGGAGCTAGAGATGCTTACTTAATAGAAGAACCTATGGCAGCAGCCATAGGAGCAGGTCTTCCTGTTCATGAGCCAACTGGTAGTTTGATAGTAGATATTGGAGGAGGTACAACAGAAGTAGCAGTAATTTCCTTAGGTGGAATAGTTACTAGCAAATCCATTAGGATTGGTGGAGATGAACTAGATGAATCCATTGTGACCTATATAAAGAAAGAATATAGCTTGATGATTGGAGAACGAACTGCAGAGGATATAAAAATTACTATAGGTTCTGCTAATATAAATAACAAAGAAACTAAGATGAATATACGAGGAAGAGATTTAATAAGTGGTTTGCCTAAAACTATTGAAATAACCTCAAAAGAGATATATGAAGCTATGAGGGAGCAAATATATAATATATTAGATGCTATTAAATCCACTTTGGAAAAAACACCCCCTGAATTAGCTGCAGATATAATGGAGCAGGGTATAATGTTAACAGGAGGAGGAGCTTTGCTGGACGGTATAGATAGATTGATTATTAATGAAACAGGCATGCCTGTTCATATAGCGGAACAGCCATTGGATTGTGTAGCAATTGGCACTGGAAAAGCATTAGATAGTATAGAAATTTTGAAAAAAACTGTATCAAATAGTAAAAGAATAGGTTAAGTGGTGATATTATGTCATTTTTTAAAAAATACAAAAACAGAATGATAGTAACTGCAGTTGCTATCATTCTGATTATTGTCATTGGTATTACCAGCAGTAAAAGAATGGGATTGTCAAAAGTGGAGAGAATCGTTGGGAACATATTTTCACCTTTAGAAAAAGTTTTTTTCAACATAGGTAAAAGTGTTTCCGGTTTTTTCAATTCCATTAAGGATATTAGTACTTTAAGAGAAGAAAATGACAGGTTAAAACTAAGAGTTGCTGAGCTAGAAGAGAAAAATAGAATTCATGAAGATTTAATAGGTAAATCCGAATATTTAAAGAGTGAAAAAGAGTTAGTAGAGAATACTGATTATAATTTGATTGCAGCCCAGGTTATAGGCAAAGAGCCTGGCAATTGGTTTAATAGATTTACCATAGATAAAGGCTTGAAAGATGGTATTAAAAAAGGTGATACAGTTATACAAGGTGTGGAAATTGACGAAGGTATAATTCAAGAAGGAATTGTAGGAAGAATTGTTGAAGTAGGAGATAATTGTTCTAAAGTTATTTCCATAATAGATGAAAATAGTAAAGTTGCCTTTAAAGTGATAAGAACCCAGGATGGAGGAATAATATCACGCAGTGTAGATGGTAGATTAAATGGTTATTTATTTGATAGTAAAGCTGATATAATGAAGGGAGACAAGCTTTTTAGTTCTGGGTTAGGTGGTATATATATGAAGGATTTATATATTGGTGAGATTACAGATGTAATGAAGAAAGATGAAGATTTAACAAAACAGATTGAAATAGAGCCAGCAATTGATTTTAAAAAATTATATAAGGTTTTTATCATATCTAATTAAAATTGAGGGATTTAAATTGATTATATTTGTTACATTATTGATAATCATAATTAACTTCATACTACAATCTACAATACTACATTATTTTAGTATATTTGATGTGGTTCCAAATACAGCTCTTGTAATTATTGTCATAATTGGACTGTTAAGAGGGAAAAAAGCTGCCAGTATTGTAGGTTTGTTAGCTGGGTTATTACAGGATATAATTTTTAGCCCTGTAGTTGGAATAAATGGATTTATATATTTTTTTATTGGATATTTTGTTGGTATGGCTGAAAACAAGCTATCTAAAGACAATATATTAATACCTTTTTTTATAACTTTAGTTTCCACTATATGCTATCATTTGTTTTATTATCTGTTTATGTTCTTTTTATCTCATAATATATCTTTTCTCGACTTTTTTAAAAACATTATCATTATCGAAATGATTTATAATAGTTTAATATCTATTATATTATACAAATGGTTTTCTAAGATTTTTGTCATTCCTTCAATCAGGTTCAGAAGGAGATAGGGGTGTAAGAATTGAAAATAATAGAAAAATTAAAAAACCGATTCAATATATTAATTATAATACTAACAACTATTATGCTAATCCTTTCTTTTAAATTGGCTACTTTAACTATAGTAGAGGGAGATTACTATAGGGATATCTCTGATAATAAGAGATTAAAGGAGATATATATTACAGCGCCAAGGGGTGAAATCAGAGATAGATATGGTCGTCTATTAGCTGGTAATAAGCCTAGCTTTACTGTACAGCTATTAAAAGACGAATTAAACATTAAAGATAGGGATAAAAAAAACAATACACTTTTAACCTTAGCCAGATTGCTTGAAGAGGATGGGGTTATCTATGTGGATGATTTTCCCATTAAATTTAATATTTTTGATTATAGCAGCGAAGAAGTTTATGAACAAGAAAGCATGGCTCCATCAGAGAAGGTAATTGATATAATAATATCTAATAATTTGCTACCCCAATTATTAAGTACTTACTATATTCATCCAGACTATAGAGAGCATTATCAATTTTCGACTGTAAATAAGGCTATCAATGCTCTTGAAAACAAAGGAATAGATATGCCTATTGAAGTAGAATTAAGTGAAGAAGGATTAAAATTGAATTTTGATGATAATAAAGATATTGAAAATTGGAAAAGCAACCACCAAATTAGTAAAGAAGCTACAGCTAAAGAAGCAGTACTTAAATTAATAAACAATGACAAGAATATTATTAGGAAGATAATAGATCATCCTATATCTAGACAAATAGTTTTTAATATATTAAAAGAAAATAATTTAGATAACGGCTTAATATTGAAAGAGTACTCAATTACCTATGACGAAGAATATTTAGAGCAGAAAAGAGCTCTTATGAAAACTTTTCAAGATATTACCTTTAAAACTAGCCCAAAAGATGATTTTGTCAATATAGTTATTAAAACTTCATTAGTAGATTTATTGGAAAAGACAATTGAAGTTGAAAACGAAAAGGGGAAAGTTGAAAGAATTGTACCTGGGGAGATATTGATAAAAATAATAGAAGACAATGATTTAGAATCTCCTGTTACAATAGATATTGATGAAGAAGTTAATACGGTATTGTATACCCATATAGATGAAGGTTTGTCTAATACTAATGCTCCAATAGATACTTTAATAGATTTTACAAAGGAGAACAATCTGTTAAAAGATTTCATAACTGATGATAAAATTAAAGGTATAGCCCAAGAGTTGATATTGGAAAAAGGATATAACCCCAAAATATCTGTTTCAAAATGGGAATATGTATCCTTGGTAAATAAAAACGATTGGTTTGAAAAGTTTAAAATTCCTAAAGATACAAGTCCAAAAGAAGCTTTTTCCTATCTAATGGAATATTATAAAATAGATGAAGGATTAAGTAGATATGAATCTAGAGTCATTATGAGTCTATATAATCAATTAGATAAACAAGGTCATAGGGCTTATCAACCTATTAATATTGCCTATGGAATAAAAGACGCCACTGTGGCTAAAATAGAAGAGGGTCTTATGGAAATGCCTGGCATTCAAGTGTCTATTGAACCAGTAAGATATTATCCCGAAGGAGAAACAGCAGCCCATATACTAGGTTATTTAGGGAAGATATCCCAGGGGAATGAAATTGAAAAATATGTAAAGGAAATGAAATATTCTCCAAATGATATAATAGGGAAAACTGGTATTGAAGAGAAATTCGAGTCAGAACTGAGAGGAGAAAATGGAGTAAAAAGGGTAGAAGTTGACGTTTTAGGAAATACAACCAATGTTATAGATGAGGAAAAAGCAACACCAGGAAACATCATATACTTGACTATGGATTTAAAGCTTCAAAAAGTGGCAGAAGAGGCTTTAAAACATACACTTGAAGAAATACAAGTGGGAGGAACATTTAAAAGTAAATGGGGAGATTATAAGTTTGGAACCAGTAGGAGTAAAAGAAGACCCTATATAAATGCTACCTCTGGTGCAGTAGTAGTTACTGATGTAAAAACAGGGGAATTGTTGGCATTGGCTAACTATCCTGCTTATGATCCTAATCTTTTTTCTACTGGAATATCTAGCACAGACTGGGCAAGTTTATTCCCTGAAAATGAAGAAGATTTATTGGCCCCAAGGCCTTTATATAATATAGCTATTCAAACAGCTATACAACCTGGTTCCACCTTTAAGATGGTTACCGCCCTTGCAGCTTTAGAAAAGGGTTTTAGCCCTACAAAGACTATAAGAGACATGGGGAAGGTGGATATTGGACCCCAATCATTTGGTTGTTGGCTTTGGAACAATAATAGGCGTACTCATGGACCTGTAAATGTCTATGAAGCCCTTAGGGATTCTTGTAACTATTATTTCTACTCTCTTGCATTAGGTAGAAATCAAAAGACTGGAGAATCTTTAGGTATAAGAGTAGACATTGAGGATATAGCCAATATTTCCACGAAGCTAGGATTAAACGATAAAACCGGTATAGAAATTAATATACCTAGAGAAGCATCAGGTGGAGTGCCAAACCCACAAAGTAAAATAATGGTTACTAAGAGTATTTTGAAAAGGTATCTAAATAATAATATAAGATTTTATATAAAAGAAGATGAAGAGCTTACTAATGAAGAAATAGATGAAATAATTGAGGAAATATTAAGTTGGCTAGATATGGAAGAAATGCTAACTAGAAATGAGGTAATTAGGCGATTAGACTCTATGGGAATAGAACCAGAAAAACGACTTGAGGGAGAAGGAGAAGGCTTAGCTGATAAAATCAAATATACCTATTTAAATTTTGCAGGATGGGATATTACTGATACTTTGAATGTAACTATTGGACAAGGCCAAAATGCTTATACTCCAATTCAAATGGCTAATTATATTGCAACATTGGCCAATGGAGGGTATAGACATAAAGTTACTACTATAGATACTATAAAAAATTTCGATAATACAAAGACAATATTTAAGAGAGAAGTCAACCCTGAAAGAATTGAATTGAATGATTATGAAAATTTAGAACATGTAAAGGTTGGAATGAGAAAGGTAGCTACAGAAGGTACTGCAAGAAGTCTATTTGATAAATTCCCCATATCTGTAGCAGCAAAAACTGGAACAGCTGAAAGAACAGGTATAAATCCAGCCACTGGAGATACCTATGATGATTACGCTTGGTTTGTTGCATTTGCGCCTTATGAAGAACCTGAAATAGCTATTTCTATAGTTCTATTTCAAGGTGGAAGTGGTGGATATGCTGGACCTATTGCTAGGGAAATTATTGCTGAATATTTTGGACTTAATAGTACCGGTGAAAAGGAGGCATTACCCTTTGAGATTGAATTGGCAAGGTAATTTGTAGGCCTTCCAATTCAATTTTCTAAATTAGAAGGATTTTCTTAAACTAATAGAGAATATATAGAGAGAAGTAATAGTGGAGGTAATACCATTGAAAGAAGGATTAGTAAATTTTAGAGGAATTAAGGAAGGAATTTATATTTATATTAAAGAAGGAGATTTTCATCATATTAAAAAGGAATTAGACAAAAAATTAGATGAATCTATAGATTTTTTTAGAGGAGCTAATCTTTTAGGGATTAAAGGAGAAAATATTACCGAAGATGAAATTAATCAATTATATGAAATTATTAAAGATAAGTATAAGTTACATATATCAGAAGATGGATTACCATCCTATTTGGAAGAAGAAAAACCTTATGAAGGTATATATGAGGGAATGACAAAGTTTATAAATACTACAATAAGGTCTGGGCAAGTAGTTGAATACGATGGAAACATTGTTATAATAGGGGATGTAAATCCTGGAGCTCTAATCAAAGCAAGAGGAAATATAATAATACTGGGAACTTTGAGAGGAGTTGCTCATGCTGGGATAGATGGAAACTACAAAGCAATAGTGGCTGCTTATGATTTGCAACCAACACAGCTTAGGATTGCAAATATCATTGGAAGAAGGCCAGATGGAGATATAGTTACTTCTGAGTTGCCAGAGGTTGCTAAGATTTATGATGGGGAAGTTCTTATTGAGCCATATTTACCGAGAAAATAATGAAGAGGAGGAAGGAAAAATGGGAAAAGCAATTGTAATAACATCAGGAAAAGGTGGAGTAGGAAAAACTACCACAACTGCAAATATAGGCACAGGATTAGCCATATTAGGTAATAAGGTTGTAGTAGTAGATACAGATATAGGACTTAGAAATCTAGATGTTGTGATGGGATTAGAAAATAGAATAGTATATGATATAGTCGATGTAGTAGAGAAAACCTGTAGGTTAAAACAAGGCCTCATAAGAGACAAGCGATTCGAAGGCTTATTCTTATTACCTGCTGCTCAAACAAAGGACAAGACTGCAGTAAAACCCGAACAAATGATGGAACTAATAAATGAACTAAAAGAGGAATTTGACTATATTATCATAGATTCACCTGCAGGAATAGAACAAGGTTTCCAAAATTCCATTGCTGGCGCAGATGAGGCTTTTATTGTAACTACACCTGAAATTTCAGCTGTAAGGGATGCGGATAGAGTAATTGGGTTATTAGAAGCTCAAGGCCTTAATAATCCTAAACTAATTATCAATAGAATAAGACATGATATGGTAAAAAGAGGAGATATGATGAATGTAGATGATATTATAGATATATTAGCAGTAGATTTACTAGGCGTTATTCCTGATGATGAAGCCATTGTAATCTCCACTAATAAGGGAGAACCAGTAGTAACTGAAGATGAACCTTTATCAGCAAAAGCATTTAAAAACATATGTGACAGGATTATTGGAAAGGAAGTAGAATTACTCAATTTAGAAAATAATGAAGGTAAATTCAGTAAGTTAATCAAACTACTATTTAGCAAGTAAAGGGGGAGTAGTCTTGGATTTATTCAAATTTTTCGGTAAAAGTAAGCAAAGTAGCAAAAATGTGGCTAAAGAAAGATTGAAATTAGTATTAGTTCATGATAGATCTGATTTGTCTCCAAAATTTTTAGAAATGATTAAAGGGGATATGATTAGAGTAGTAAGAGAATATGCAGAAATAGACGAAGAAGGGTTAGACATTAAATTAACAAGAATGAAAAGGGAATCAGACAATATGCCAATGTCTGCTTTAGTAGCTAATATACCCATAATTAAAGTGAAGGACAATGATTAGCATTAAATGATTGTTAATAATCAAACAATAGTTGTAATTATTGGTTAATTTAGATATAATGTACTAGGGTTTTCATGTACTTACCTAATTATTTAAAAATTTTGGAGGGATACGAATGAAAAGAAGGTTAAGCTTATTAATTTTAGCCACAGTATTAATTGCGGCTTTACTTGCTGGATGTGGTAACCAAGAAAAAGAAACAGCAGGTGGAGATGCAAATGATACTCCAACTGCAGATGAAGCAGTAGGGAACTTACAAGATGGTACTTATTTAATTAAAGATCCTGTTAGCGACCATGGAAACTATGGTATGGTGAAGATGGAAGTTGCAGATGGTGAAATTTCTTCATTTAGTTATGTTGAAATATTAGCTAATTCAGGAGAAGAAAAAAATGAAGGAAATTACAAGTATCAAGAAGGGCTAGAAGTAATTAAAAACCTTAATGAACAATTCAATGAGAAGAAGGATTTAGATGAAATTGATTTTGATGCTGTATCAGGAGCTACTCATACCAAGGAAGGCTTTAAAGATATAGTCAGTAGACTATTAGCTCAAGCTGAAAAGGGTGAAACCTATACTCCAGTATATACTGATGGAGAATATACAGCAAAAGCAGAGGAAGCTAGCCATGGTTGGTTAGGAGAAGTAGTAGTAGTAGTAAAAGATGGACAAATTGTTGGAATAGATTATTTTGAATCTGCAGTAGAAGATATGGAAAGCAACAAGGTAGTATTTGATGAAGATAACAAACCAGTTACTGACAGCGATGGAAAGCCTAAAACGGAACCAGTTGAAGTTAAAGCAGGAGATAGAAAATCTGTTGATAACTATGCCTACTTAGATTCCTTTGACGTGATTAAAGGGGTTCAAAAATTAATAATTGACAACAATGGTACAGAAAACCTTGATGTAGATTCCATTACAGGAGCTACAAATACTAGAACTACTATGATTGAATTAGTTGAAAAAGCATTAGAAAGTGCAAAATAGAAATAAACCCTAACGTAATGTTAGGGTTTTTCTAAATATTGTTAAGAGAGGATAGTAATTATGAAGCTAAAAAGGGCTTTGATTTTTATAATAATAGCTGTAACAATTGCTTTAACCATTATAGGTTGTCTAAAAAAGGACAATGATGGACCTTTAACCAGAACAGAATTCTTAATGGATACGGTTATCACATTAAAAATATATGACCAAAAGGACAATAAAATACTAGATCAAGCCATTGACAGATTAAAAGAAATAGAAGAAAGAATGAGTAGAACTATAGAGACTAGCGATGTAAGTATGATAAACAAAAATTCTGGAATTAAACCTGTGAAAGTACATGAGGATGTATATTATGTAATCCAACAAGCAAAACGTTTTGCAACGATTACAAATGGAGCTTATGAACCAACTATAGGTCCTTTAGTAGATTTGTGGAATATAACTGGTAGGGATGAAGAAGAACGAGATTCCATACCTATAGAAGAAGAAATTAAAAAGAATATGAATCTAGTAGATTACAATGATTTGGAATTAATGGATGATAATCAAGTATTTTTAAAAAGAAAAGGAATGAAATTAGACTTAGGTGGAATAGTAAAAGGTTATGCAGCTGATGAAATTAAAAAGATATTAATGGATAATGGAGTGAAATCAGCGATTATAGATTTAGGAGGAAATGTCTATGCAGTAGGAGAGAAAGAAGACGGGGTATTTTGGAGGATAGGAATTCAAGATCCTTTTCAAGTAACAGGAAACTATTTAGGTATATTAAATATAAGGGATAAATCCATAGTAACATCAGGAGATTATGAAAGATTCTTCATATATGAGGGGAAAAAATACCATCATATAATCGATGCTAAAACTGGCTATCCATCAGAAAATGAAGTGGCAGGTATAAGTGTAGTATCTGATAAATCCATTGATGGAGATGCATTGTCTACAGCTTTATTTGTTCTAGGAGTAGATGAAGGAACCAAAATAGCTAATGAACTAGAGGGTATAGAAGTTATATTTATTACAAAAAATGGAGAAGCTTATGTCCACCAAAATATATTCGAACAATTCTCATTAAAAAACATGGATTTAAAATTGATTAAAAATCCAAACTAATAAGTAATAAAACCCACCATTAATAAATATCATAATAGTAGATTAAGGTGGGTGAAATTATGTATAAAAGAAGATATAATATTAGGTACAAAGGGATTCTTAATTATTTAAAGAGAAGATTTCATTATAAAAGACAATTGAATAAAATAATTGGTGTTTTAATAATTTTAATTCTGATTCTTATATTAAAAATTTTAAATAATAGCATTTCTTCTAATATAATTCAAATAATTCATAATGGCATAAATTATGAATTTAGTATAAAAAAAGATGGAAAAGTAATATTGGATTATGGTAAAAAAATATTGATGATACCAGAAAAGACTTTATCTGTCTTAAACATAACCAATTCCTCTAAATATTCACCTCCAATAGAAGGTGTAATTTATAATCCTTTTGGAGAAACTAGATATTTAGATGGAAGGACTAGTTTTAACAATGGAATAGATATTATACCAGATGAAGAAAAAGAGCCAATTTCTATTGATAAAGGAGTTGTTAAATCTATTGAAGACAGGGAATCCAAAGGTTATTTTGTCACAATAGAACATGATGATATTGTAACCGTATATGGATATTTAGTATCTGTCTATGTAACAGAAGGAGAAACAGTAGAGATGGGGACTAAAATTGGCACCTTAGGTACCAACAAAGATGGAAATAAGTACTTGCATTTTGAAGTTTGGGTAGAAGGTTTACCAGAAAACCCAATAAACTATGTAAATTTTAAAAAGAAACTATAAAACTGTCTAAGACAGTTTTGTTTTTATTCTATTCAAAAAAATAAAAAGATGATAAGATAGTACTATAGTACAAATGAAAAGGTGGTATCAGATGATAGATATTGAAAAATTCAATAAAGTATTAAAAAGAGTAGAAAAACCAGCAAGGTATATAGGTATGGAGGTAAATTCCACTAAGAAGAATTTAAATGATGTTAATGTTAAATTTGCCTTTGCTTTTCCAGATATTTATGAAGTAGGTATGTCTCATTTAGGTCTTCATATACTATATAATCTACTAAACCATGAAGAGGATATTGCATGTGAAAGGGTATTTGCTCCTTGGGTAGATATGGAAGAAGAGATGATTAAGGAAAATATCCCTCTATTTACTTTAGAGAGTAAAGAACCTGTAAAAAATTTCGACTTTTTAGGTTTTACATTACAATATGAAATGAGTTATACAAATATAATCAATATGCTCCATTTAGGAGATATCCCTATCCTTTCTAAGGATAGAGATGAGGATAGCCCTTTTATAATTGCTGGGGGACCTTGTGGATATAACCCAGAGCCCATAGCAGATATCATTGATTTTTTTGTTGTTGGAGAAGGAGAAGAAGTTACTCTGGAAATACTAGAAAAATATAAAGAGCTTAAAGAGAAAAAGGGCAGTAGATTAGACTTTTTAAGAGCAGTTAGTAGGATCGAAGGAGTATATGTACCAGCATTTTATAAGGTGTCCTATAAAGAAGACAACACCATAGATAAGATGGAACCATTAGTTGAAGGAGTGCCAAAAATTATAAAGAAGAGGATAATAAAGGATTTAAATAAAGTCTATTATCCTGAAAAACTAATTTTACCTTATATTGAAACAGTTCACGATAGGATTCCATTAGAGATATTTAGAGGTTGTACAAGAGGTTGTAGATTTTGTCAAGCGGGAATGATTTATAGGCCTGTTAGAGAAAAAGAGGTAGATAGATTATTGGAATTAGCAGAAAAGCTGGAAAAGAACACAGGATATGAAGACATTTCCTTAACTTCCCTAAGCTCTTGTGATTATTCTGAACTCCAATTATTAATCTCAAAATTGATGGATAGATTTGAAGAAAAAAGAGTTGGTGTTTCATTACCTTCCCTAAGATTAGATTCCTTTAGTATAGGAGTCCTTAAAGAGATTCAAAAGGTAAGAAAAACTGGTCTTACTTTTGCACCAGAAGCAGGTAGTCAAAGGCTAAGAGATGTAATCAATAAAGGGGTTACAGAAGAAGACCTAATTACAGCTATGAATTTTGCCTTTAATGAAGGATGGTCTACCATTAAATTATACTTTATGATTGGCCTTCCCACGGAAGAAGATGAAGATATAATAGGAATTAAGGATTTAGGTTATAAAGTAAAAGACATATTTTTCAGTCTCCCTAAGGATAGAAGAAGGGGTAATTTAAAAATCACCTTAAGTGCTTCTTGTTTTGTTCCTAAACCTTTTACTCCTTTTCAATGGGTAGGACAAAATTCTATAGATGAATTCTATGATAAGATTAATCTACTAAAGGATAATATTAGAGATAAAAAGATTACATTTAATTATCACGACCCTAAGCTTAGCTATCTAGAAGCAGTTCTTGCTCGAGGGGATAGAAGGCTATCAAAAGCTTTAATTAGAGCTTGGGAAAAGGGATGTAAATTTGATGGCTGGTCTGAGAAATTTGATTATGACAGATGGATGGAAGCTTTTAATGAAACTGGAATTGATGGTGATTTTTATGCATTAAGGGAAAGACAGTTGAAAGAAATACTCCCTTGGGATTTTATAGAACCTGGGGTTACTAAAGAATATTTAATCAAGGAGTATGAAAAAGCAAAAGAAGAAAAATTAACTAGAGATTGTAGACTAGGTTGTACTAATTGTGGTATCAATAAAAGCTTTACAGGTGGTGTTTGCAAATGATTCTAAGAGTAAAGTTTACAAAAGAAAACTATTTGAAATTCATATCCCATCTAGATTTAATGAGGTTGTTTCAAAGAGCTTTTAGAAGAGGACATATACCTATAGAATACTCTAAAGGATTTAATCCTCAACCTAAATTCTCTATAGCTAATCCTTTAGCACTAGGAATTGAAAGCATTGAAGAATACATGGACATAGATTTAAATAATAAAATGCCTATAGAAGATTTTATTGATATAATGAATAAGGAATTGCCAGATGGAATCAGGGTTTTAGATGCTAAGTATATAGAAGATAAAAAATCCATTTCAGCCCTTATTAGTTGGAGTTTTTATAAAATTAAATTTAAATCTAATAAATTAAATAGCAAAGAAGAATTCCAAGACATGGTAGATAACTGGTTAAGAGAAGAGGAAATCATTATTAAGAAGGTTAGACGTAAGGGTAGAAAGATAACTGAAAGAGATCAAGATATTAAGTTTTTTATTGGCAATATAGTTATTGAGAATTTTAGTAATGAGAAAAACTCTAATTCAGAATCTACAATAGTAATCCATTGCCTGCTAAAGGCAGGAGACAATGGAAACCTTAAACCAACAGATTTTATTGAAGCCATGGAAAAGTATCTTAATATAGGAATAGATTTTGATACTATAGATATAAAAAGACTCCAACTTTTTGCTGAAGAAAAGGGTAGAATTGTATCGCCAATGTAGAAAATTAGGAGAGGTAATATGAATTATATTTTTATTGATTCAAAGGATAGTACTGAAATAATAGGAATAGTAGAAAACAATAGGCTTGTAGAGTTCTATATAGATGAAAGAGATTACAGGAAGGAAGCAGGTAATATCTATAGAGGACGGGTAGTCAATGTATTACCAGGTATGGAAGCAGCTTTTGTGGATATAGGTGAGGGTAGAAATGCATATCTATATGTAAAAAATGCTGTACCAAAGGAAATGATTAATCAAAATGAACAAATTAACATTGATGATGTAGTAAGTAATGGAGAAGAGATAATTGTTCAAGTAATAAAAGAAGCTTCACAAAACAAAGGGGCTAAAGTTACAGCACATATTACCCTACCAGGAAGATTTGTTGTATTAACACCCTTTTCTGACAAGATAAGTCTTTCAAGAAAAATTGATAATGATGAAGAGATTGAAAGATTGAAACAAATTGGGAAAGATATGCAAAAAGATAATATGGGGCTTATATTTAGAACTAAAGCTTTTGGCGTGGAAAAGGAATTATTAATGGATGAATATAATATGTTAATAGATATTTTTCGAAAGATTGAGAGGGAGAGAAATTTTTTACCCTGTCCTAAATTGATATATAAGGAAATAGATTTATCACATCAAATTATTAGAGATGCTTTTGGCCATAAGATTGATAGTATAATCCTAAATGATAAAGAAAAATACGATAGTTTACTTAGTTTTCAAGGTGTTGTTTTTCCTAAGTTAGAAGGGAAGATATATTATGATAAAGATTTCAATATATTTTCTCAGGATAATATTATGAAGGGAATTCAAATAGCATTAGAAAGAAAAGTATCCTTGAAGAGTGGTGGGTATATAGTTATAGATGAAACAGAGGCATTGACTGCTATTGATGTTAATACAGGTAAATTTATAGGCGATAAAAATTTAGAAGATACAGTAGTTAAGACTAATTTAGAAGCAGCTGAAGAAATTTCTAAGCAGATTAGACTTAGAAATATTGGTGGAATTATAATAATCGATTTTATAGATATGAAAGAAGAGAAGGATATATCTGTAGTTTTAGAAAAACTACAGGACTATTTAAGCCATGATAGAAACAAAGTAAATATAATTGGAATTACTAAATTAGGGCTAGTAGAGCTTACTAGAAAGAAAGTAAGGAATAGCTTGAGTTCAAAGTTTATAACAAACTGTCCTTATTGTAATGGAAGAGGCAAAATTTTAGATAGAAGTATTGACAAAACAAAGTTTTTCTGGTAAAATTTTTGTTTGTAGGTAGCCGCTCAGTGTGGGTTTAAAGCTTAGTCACCTAACATTGGCGAGACTGGTTAGAGGAGGTGCACAATAATATGTATGCTGTAGTTGAAACAGGTGGAAAACAATACAGAGTTCAAGAAGGAGACATAGTATTTGTTGAAAAAATTGACACCAACGAGGGAGAAAAAATAGATTTATCGAAAGTGCTTCTTGTTTCAAAAGAAGATGATTTAATCGTAGGGAAGCCTTATGTGGAAGGCGCAAAAGTAGAAGCAACTGTACTAGAACAAGGAAAAGCAAAGAAGATTATCGTTTTCAAGTATAAGTCTAAGAAGAATTACAGAAAAAAACAAGGACATCGTCAACCTTATACAAAATTAAAGATTGAAAAGATTGTTGGTTAAAAATGATAAAAGTAACTATTTTTAAGGATAAAAAAGGTTATATCGGAAGGTATAATATTTCGGGACACGCAGGTTACGATATTAAAGGCAAGGACATAGTATGTGCAGCAGTTTCAGTTCTTGCACAGACTACATTGGTTTCTTTAGTTGAAGTTTGTGGGGTCCCAGAGAAAGAAATAGACTATACCATAGATGAAGAAAATGGTATTATAGATGTAACCATTTCTAAGGTTATAGATGATAACCTTAGAATGAAAACTGAAATAGTGTTAAAAACTTTAGAAGTTGGGATAAAATCAATATTAGAAAACTATCCGGAGTATGTAACTCTCAAATATAGGGAGGTGTAGAAAATGATAAAACTAAATTTACAGTTGTTCGCTTCAAAAAAGGGAGTAGGTAGCTCTAGAAACGGAAGAGACAGTGAAGCTAAAAGGTTAGGCGTTAAAAGAGGCGATGGTCAATTTGTTTTAGCTGGCAATATTCTTGTAAGACAAAGAGGAACTAAAATTCACGCTGGTAATAATGTAGGTAGAGGTGGAGACGATACTCTATTTGCTAAAGTAGATGGTGTTGTAAAGTTTGAAAGAAAAGGTAGAGATAGAAAACAAGTTAGCGTATATACTAGCGAAGAATTAGCATAAATTTCTAAAGCTTGCCAATATGGTAGGCTTTTTTTTCTGAATAAATATTAGAATATTTTTCACCTTCTAGAATAGAATAATATTTATATTGGTGAGATTAGCATTTTATTTGTTGACAGCCAATTATAAGTTGGTATAATTAAATTACAAAATGATAGAGGATGATATTATGTTTATTGATATAGCTAAAATCAATTTAAAGGCTGGCAAAGGTGGAGATGGAGCGGTGGCCTTTAGAAGAGAGAAATATGAGCCAGCAGGAGGTCCCTATGGAGGTGATGGGGGGAATGGAGGCAATATTATTTTACAAGGCGACGAAGGAATAAGAACTTTAATGGATTTCAGGTATAAACGTGTTTATAAAGCTGAAAATGGAGAAAATGGTAGGACTAAAAAACAATTTGGTAAAAAAGGACAGGATTTAATACTGAAAGTACCAGTAGGAACTCTAGTAAAAGATGAAGGTACTGGGAAAGTAATAATAGATATAAAAGAGCATAACCAAAGCTTCATAATCACCAAGGGAGGCAAAGGAGGAAAGGGTAATGCTAAATTTGCCACTGCCACTAGGCAAGCTCCAAGATTTGCTGAACCAGGGATGAAGGGAGAAGAAAGAACTGTTATATTGGAGTTAAAATTATTAGCAGATGTAGGTTTAATTGGTTTTCCCAATGTAGGTAAATCAACAATATTATCCATTTTATCTGAAGCAAAACCTAAAATTGCAAATTATCATTTCACTACACTAAAACCAAATTTGGGAGTAGTTAAAATAGATGAAGAAAAAAGCTTTGTAATTGCTGATATTCCAGGGTTAATTGAGGGAGCTCATGAAGGTGCTGGTCTAGGCCATGATTTTTTGAGACATGTAGAAAGGACTAAGGTCTTAGTTCATGTATTGGATAGCTCTGGTATAGAAGGTCGAAACCCAATAGAAGATTTTTATAAAATAAATGATGAATTAATTCAATATAATCCGAAACTAAAGGATAAACATCAAATAATTGTTGCCAATAAAATAGATATACCCCAGTCAGAAGTATGGATAGAAAGTATAAAAAAAGAATTTGAGCCTATGGGATATAAAGTTTTTACCCTATCTGCAGCAACTATGGAAGGAATTAACAAATTAAAATATGGTATATGGGAAGCTTTAAAAGATATAGAAACTGAATATGAAACCTTTGATGAAAAGGTAGATATAACCATTGGAGAGCCTGAAGAAGAGCCAATTATTGTTAAGAAAGAAAATGGAGTATATGTTGTGGAAGGTTCCTTTATAGAAAGGTTATTATATTCAACTAACTTTGACAATCATGATTCTTTAAGATATTTTCAAAACATTATAAGGCAAAGAGGTGTTGTGGATAAATTAAAAGAGCTAGGAATTGAGGAAAGTGATTCAGTATTTATCTGTGGATATGAATTTGAATTTTTTGATTAAATGGAGGGTTCGTGATTAAAATGGACTGTTTTAATTGTGGTAATTGTAAAGAAAACCAACCAACATATTATTGTCTAGCAAAAAATGAAGTAGTAATTAACAAAAACTATAAACCATCGGAAAAATCCAGAACAGGATGGAAGAAAGGTACCAAGAATTATGAGTCCCATAGAAGATTGTCTAGAAAAGAATTGGAAGTTTAAAATTAAAGGAGTGTAACAATTGTTAACAGGTAAACAAAGAAGTTATTTAAAAGGTATTGCTAATACCATGAACCCAATATTTCAAATTGGAAAGAATGGTATTACAGAGAACTTTATTAAGCAAGTAGATGAAGCCTTAGAAGCAAGGGAAATTATTAAAATAAAAGTATTGAATAATAGTTATTTAGATGCAACTAAAGTAGCTAATGATTTAGCTGCAAGCACTAATGCAGAATTTGTACAAAGTATAGGAAATAAACTTGTTTTATATAGGGAATCTAAAGAGAATAAAAAAATCCAATTGCCTTAATATGTAAAATTAATATAAACTTCAGAATTGATGTTTCTGAAGTTTATCTATTATAAGATAGAAAACAGGAGGGTGAGAAACTTGGCTAAAGAAAAGATTGGAATTATGGGAGGTACTTTTGATCCGATACATAATGGCCATTTAACATTGGCGGAATATTCCAGGACTACATTTAGTTTAGACAAAATACTTTTCATACCAACTGGGAAACCTCCCCATAAAGATGATATAGATATTTCGTCTAATAATCACAGATATGATATGACTTTACTTGCTATAAATTCTAACCCTTATTATTTTTTGTCATCTATAGAGATTCATAGGGAAGGTACTACCTATACAATCGATACAATAAAATATTTGAAATCAAAATATAATAATACAAAGTTCTATTTTATTTTGGGTTCAGACTCTTTATATCAAATACATAAGTGGAAAGATTATAAGGAACTATTAAGTTCCTGTAATTTTATTGTAGCTAAAAGAAAATATTTGGATAACAATAAATTAGAAGAAAGGATAAAGGAGTTAAGTGAATTATATAAAAGCAATATGAATATATTAGAATCTCCTCTAATAGACATCTCCTCTACTGAAATTAGGAATAGGATAAAAAATCAATTATCTATAAAGTATCTAGTTCCTGAATCGGTAGAATTATATATAGAGAAGAATAAACTATATAAGGAGTAGAAGACTACATGGTAGAACAATGGATTTATGAAAAACTAAAAAAAGATATTGGAATAAAAAGATTCAATCATTCCATAGGGGTTATGAATACCAGTATGAAATTAGCCAAACATTACGATTGTTCAATTGAGAAAGCTAAGATAGCTGGACTTTTGCATGATTGTGGCAAACTTCAAGGAGAAATAAATTTGTTGAAAATGGCTAATGATTTTGATATAATTCTAGATAATGTCATGAAAGTAAATAAAGAGCTTATTCATAGCCCATTAGGTGCCGAAATAGCAAAAAAACAATATAATATAAAAGATAGGGAGATATTAGATGCCATTCGTTTCCATACTACTGGTAGAGAAAATATGAGGCTGTTAGAAAAAATAGTTTATATAGCTGATTTAATAGAACCAAGTAGAGATTTTCAAGGTGTAGAAGAAATTAGGAAATTAGCCTATGAAGATATTGACAAAACTCTATTATTTTCAATAAATAACACATTGAAATTCATCCTTAAAAAAGGAAATCTAATACATCTAGATACTATTAAAGCAAGAAATCATTTATTAATTAACAAAAAGATGGAGTGAGGTCCGTTGAAAAAGACATTTTTAAAAAGTTTTTTTATTTCTTTTATTATATTTTCATTAGTATGGAGTGGCTTTATATATAAAAGCGTTATTAAAGCTACCAGTGATGCAGAAGAAGATGAGTACAAGGAAACTTTTATCGATAGATTGGTTGAGGGGAAAGATGATATTACATTTTTGTTATTAGGTGTAGATTCTAAAGATGTAAGTAAAAGCTCTGGTGCTAGAACAGATACTATGATTTTATGTAGAGTTGATAAATCTACCGGAGATATATCCATGCTTTCTATACCTAGGGATACTAAAGCTAGAATACGAGGTAAAAAATATGAAGAGAAAATTACTCATGCCCATGCTTATGGTGGACCAGAGTTGTCTGTAAAGGCGGTAAAGGATTTATTAGGTATAGATTTGGAATACTATGTTAAAGTTGATTACAAAATAGTAGAAGAAATAGTAGAGCTAATTGATGGAGTAGAAATAGATGTTCCAATGGATATGAATTATGAAGACCCAACAGCAGATCCGCCATTGTATATCCATCTAAAAAAGGGTCCTCAGAAATTAAATGGTGATAAAGCGTTACAGTTCTTAAGATTTAGAAAAGGATATGCTGACCAGGATTTGGGAAGGATTAAAGCCCAACAACAATTTATAAAAGCAGCTGCTGAAAAGGCTTTAAGACCAGCAAATATTGTAAATATTCCTCAAATGATAAAATCCTATTATGACAATGTAGATACTAATATACCTTTAGATATTATAATGAAATTTGCCATGAAAGCCAAAATATTTAATACAGAAGCAATGCAAATGGCTACATTGCCTGGAGAAGGGAAATATATTAATGGTATATCCTATTTTATTCCCGATGAGGAAGAAACCAGTAAACTAGTTAAATCTTTATTTACTGAATACAGAGCTGTTGAAAACATAGAAAATAGTGATAATGAAGTTAATTAATAGACCAGGAGGTAATTTAGTGAAGGATATAGATGAAAGAATATCTATTATTGTTAAAGCCTGTTATGATAAAAAAGGCTTCGATATAAGAGCATTAGATATTAGAAAATTGACCCCTATTTCTGATTATTTTATATTGGCAAGTGGTAATTCCACTACCCAAGTATTATCCATTGCAGAAGAAGTTGAAGAAAAGATGATTAAAGCAGGACATGAGCAATTAGGCAAGGAAGGTAAAGAAAGTAGTAGATGGATTTTATTAGATTTTGGAGATATAATTGTCCATGTTTTCCATAGGGAGGACAGGGAGTTTTATAGCTTAGAAAAACTATGGGCTGATAGTGATGAAATAGCATTAGACCATATGTTTTAATAGATTAATAATGGGCGAGATTGTCTATTATCTAAATTACAAGGAGGTAAACTATGAAAACAAAACCGATAGCAACCAGTAAAGCTCCAGGAGCAGTAGGACCTTATTCCCAAGGTGTTAAAACTGATAATTTAATATTCACTTCTGGACAACTACCCATAGTACCAGAAACAGGTGAATTATTAAAAGGAGATATAAAAAAAGAAACTAGATTATGCTTAGAGAATGTTTTAACTATAGTGGAAGAAGGAGGAGCAACATTAAAGGATATAGTGAAGGTAAACATATACATAAAGGATATGAATGATTTTCCATTAATCAATGAAGAGTATGAAGACTTTTTCAAAGATCATAAACCAGCTAGATCCTGTGTGGAAGTAGCAAAACTACCTAAAGATGGTGATATTGAAATTGAAGCTATAGCAGTATTATAAAAAAAAGCAGCATTGCTGCTTTTTTTATTTAATGAAATGAACTAGGGATTTTATATAAAGAACGTCTTCGTCTTCTACTTTTTCGACGCTTAATAATAGCCATTAACCTATATAAAACAAACACACCAATTAATAATATGTACCATTTACTTAAAATCCTTCGAAATATACTTATAGGAGGTATTCTTTCCACATCTAAAGTGGATATGATATCTGCTTGTCCCAAAAGCTCATCCTGTAAATAATATTCAACTTTTCCTAAAACTTGGCCTTTCTCTATTGGAGCTTCAATTTCATCATTAACAAAAATTTTTCTATCTATTCTATCCAATGAACCCTTAGGTATGGAAAGGGGTAAATCTTCCTTTATAATGCCTGCAACAATGGGGTTAATAGCCTCTTTTACTTCAATATTATCAACGAAAATATTTTTTGTGGCTACATTAACCTTTTCAAAATTGTTAAATCCATAGTTTAGCAATTTATGTATATCCGAAAATACTTCATGACCATTAGACTTTAAGACTACAGCAATTAAATTTTGATTTCCTCTTTTGGCGGAAGCTACCAAACAATTATGGGCTTCTGATGTATAGCCAGTTTTTACCCCATTAATACCTTCATATTTAATGGGAACAGCTTTTCCATTTACATCTATTTTTTGATTGCTATATAATAGTCTATTGGCAGATTTCAAATATCTTTCTTCATCCTTTTTATTGGTTACAGGTATAGTATAGGTATAATTGGATACAATTTCCCTAAAAGTGTCATTTTTCATGGCGTATTGTGCTATTAGACTTAAGTCATAAACCGTAGTTAGATGGCGTTCATCGGATAGCCCATTGGGGTTAATAAAATGGGTATCTATAGCACCTAATTCCTTGGCCTTATCGTTCATAAGTTCCACAAATTCATCAATACTACCAGAAATATGTTTTGCAATAGCTAGTGCAGAATCATTGGCAGATTCAATAAGTAATGCATTTAATAAATCAACAAATTTTAATTGTTCTCCTGGCTCTAATGCTATATGACTTCCTTTAGTAAGACTTACCACTTCTTCATCAACGGTTACAATATCACCCATATTACCATTTTCTATTGCAAGTATTCCAGTCATTATTTTTGTGGTACTTGCTGGGTGTAATTTCATATGAGGATTTTTTTCGAAAAGAATTTGACCAGTGTCTGAGTCAATAAGTATAGCACCTTCACCAGAAAGGTTTAAGCTATCTGCAAAAGAGATGCTATATGTAACAAATATCAGGAGAAAAATGATTAATATGATTTTTTTCAAATAGCTCCCTCCTTATGTTCAATTAATTATTAGTATATCAGAAATTAAGGAAATATTTAATAGAGAATCTATATTTTTTAAAGAAAAGAAGGGAATTCTATCTAAATATAGAATATTATACTATATAAATATATGGAAAGGGTGAAGTTCAAATATGTCCTACTTTTCAAAAAGGGAGCAAGTCCTTGTAATTATAATAATAGTCATCGTTTTTTTAATTTCAGGTTTCAATTTTATGAACAAAAAGTTCTCATTAATCAAAAAAGATTACAATGAAAATATTCATGATGTAGAGGAATTATTTATAAATTTAGATGAAGAAATAGAGACAATTGAAGATAATCAATATATAATGGTACATATAAGCGGGGAAGTCTATAATCCGGGTATAATAGAATTAAAATTAGGTTCTAGGGTTATAGATGCAGTAAATTTAGCTGGAGGATTGAAAAAAGACGCAGATTCAGATAGAATAAATTTAGCTAGGAAATTATCAGATGAAGAGAAAATCCATATTCCTAAGATTGGGGAAGAAGATATACCTATTGAAACTACTAATCTAAATCATACTGATAATAAAGGTAAAATAAATATAAATAATTGTACTAAAGAAGAATTAATGTCATTACCAGGTATAGGTGAAGTTCTAGCTGGAAAAATATTAGAATATAGAGAACAACACCTATTTAAAACCATTGAGGACATTATGAATGTATCTGGTATAGGTGATAAAAAATTTGATAGTATCAAAGAATTAATTACAACAAAATAAAGGATGTGAAATATATGGACAAAAGATTAACCCAATTGACCAAAAGCTCTGGCTGAGCAGCTAAAATCGCTCCCGATATATTGGCACAGGTTTTGTGTCAACTACCAAAAACTTATGACGATAATTTAATAGTAGGATTGGATACTGCAGACGATGCTGCAGTCTATAAGATAAATGACGAATTGGCTTTGATTCAAACTTTGGATTTTTTTACCCCCATTGTAGATGACCCATATGTATTTGGACAAATAGCAGCAGCTAACTCTTTGAGTGATGTATATGCTATGGGTGGAGAGCCTAAACTAGCCATGAATATAGTTTGTTTTCCTAACTGTTTAAGTCCCGATGTTTTAGTACAAATATTAAAAGGAGGACATGATAAAGTAACAGAGGCAGGAGCAATATTAGTAGGAGGGCATACGGTAGAAGACGATGAACCTAAATATGGATTATCTGTTGCAGGATTTGTAAATTCCAATAAGGTCTTAACCAATAGCAATGCCAAACCTGGCGATTTACTAGTGCTAACCAAACCTTTAGGTGTTGGAATAATAAACACAGCTATTAAAGGGGGGTTAGCAGATAAAGAGTCCTATGATGAAGCTGTTCATGTAATGTCCACCTTAAATAAATACGCAAAAGAAGCTGTAGATAAGGTAGAAGTAAACAGTGTAACGGACATTACTGGATTTGGATTATTAGGGCATAGCTTAGAGATGGCAGAAGCTAGCTCAGTAACTATTAAAATCAATTATAAAAATGTACCAATAATTTCAAAAGCTATAGAATATGCACAAATGGGCTTAGTGCCTGCAGGAGCCTATTCTAATAGAGGACATATAGGAGATAATGTAAAGTTTATAAATGAAATACCAAACGAAATTGAAGATATATTGTTTGACCCACAAACATCAGGAGGATTATTAATATCCATATCTAAGGAATATATAGATGATTTGTTAAAGAAATTAGTTAATATTTCAACTAAATATGCAATAGTGGGCGAGGTTGTAGAAAAAGAAGATTATTATTTAATAGTAGAATAAAAGAGAGGGATTGTATGAATCAAAACAAAAATCTATTCAAATTAATTCCTAAGGTAGATGAATTATTAGAAGTGGATAGCATTAAAAATTTAATGAACACAATGCCACGAAAAATAGTAGTAGATTCTATTAGAGAAGAAATAGACCAGTTGAGAAAGGATATAAGGATTAAATCTTTAGGAGAAGATGAAATAAAGGGAAGGAATATCCATCTACCAGAATTAATAGTAGATAGAGCAAATAGGAAAAATTCTTATAAATTAAAAAGGGTAATAAATGGAACAGGAGTAGTAATTCACACAAATATTGGCCGCTCCTTGATTAGCGAAGATATTATGGAAAACATCAAGGATATTGCCATTAATTACTCCAATTTAGAATATGATTTGGATAAAGGAGAAAGGGGCTCAAGATATAGCCATCTGAAGGATATCATTGTGGAAATAACAGGTGGAGAAGATGCTATGGTTGTGAACAACAATGCTGCAGCAGTTCTATTAGTATTGAGCACCATAGCCAAGGATAAAGAAGTTATAGTATCTAGAGGAGAATTAATAGAGATAGGTGGTTCTTTTAGAATACCAGATGTAATGGAACAAAGTGGAGCAATATTAAAAGCAGTAGGTACCACAAACAAAACCCATTTATGGGATTTTGAAAAGGCTATAACAGAGGAAACAGCAGCATTGCTAAAGGTTCATACTAGCAATTACAGAATATTAGGATTCACTTCTTCTGTTTCTGCAGAAGAGCTATATCCATTGAAGAAAAAATATAACCTACCTTTAATTGAAGATTTAGGAAGTGGAGTTTTAATTGATTTATCAAAATTTGGCCTAGAGTATGAACCTACAGTACAAGAATCAATAAAAAAGGGAGTAGATGTAGTAACCTTCAGTGGAGATAAATTATTAGGAGGACCTCAAGCAGGAATTATAGTTGGGAAAAAGAAATATATAGATGCTATGAAGAAAAATCCTCTAACAAGAGCTTTTAGAGTAGACAAATTTACCATATCCGCTTTAGAAGCCACTCTTAGACTTTATCTTGATGAAAAAACTGCAATAGAAAAAATACCAACATTAAAAATGTTATCTATGGATATTGATGAATTAGAAAAAAAGGCAGTAAAACTATATAATAAAATTATTGAAAGAATCAGTATTAAAAACTGTAAATTAGAAATAGTTGATAGCTATTCAGAAGTTGGTGGTGGTTCCTTGCCTTTAGAAAAAATACCAACTAAATGTATTTTGTTGAGCTTAAACAATCAGAGCATTACAGATTTTGAAAAAGCCTTAAGAGAATACAAGATTTCAATAATCGCAAGAGTTTATAAGGATAATATCTATATAGATTTAAGAACTGTAAGGGAAAAAGAATTTGACATAGTAGTAGATGGATTATTACATGGATTTAATAGAGTGAAAGGGTGCATTATATGAAGCATATTATAGTTGGAACAGCAGGCCATATAGACCATGGTAAAACTACACTCATTAAAGCCCTAACTGGTAGAAATACGGATAGATTAAAGGAAGAGAAAAATAGGGGTATATCAATTGAATTAGGTTTTACCTATTTTGATTTGCCTAGTGGGAAAAGGGCAGGTATAATAGATGTTCCAGGGCATGAAAAGTTTATTAAGAACATGCTTGCTGGAGTTATGGGAATGGATATTGTATTATTAGTTATTGCAGCAGATGAAGGTGTAATGCCACAAACCAGCGAACATCTAGCCATATTGGATTTATTAGGAATTGAAAAGGGTTTTATAGTTTTGACTAAATCTGACCTAGTAGAATCAGAGTGGTTAGAACTGGTAAAAGAAGATATAAGGGAACAGGTTAAGGGAACCTTTTTAGAAAGCACTCCAATAATACCTGTTTCTTCAGTTAAAAAAACAGGTATACAAGAAGTTATTAGATTAATAGATCAGTTGACTTTAGAAATTGATGATAGGGAAACAGATGATATGCCAAGGCTTCCTGTGGACAGAGTTTTTACAATGGCAGGATTTGGAACTGTGGTAACGGGAACTTTGCTATCAGGAAAGTTAAATGTGGGAGACGAGATTCAGATATTTCCAGGGGATAAATTGGCAAGAATAAGAACTTTGCAAGTTCATGACCAGGATACTAAAATTGCTTTTGCTGGTCAAAGAGTAGCCATAAATATGGCAGGTATAAAAAAAGGAGAAGTTCATAGAGGAGATGTAATTGCGCCTAAAGATTCCATGAAGGAGACTTTAATGCTAGATGTTAAGGTTAAATTATTAAAGGATATGGATAGGTCAATTAATAATAGAACTAGGCTTAGATTATATATTGGAACTAAGGAATTGCTTTGTAGAATAATTCTTTTAGATAAGGAAATATTAAATCCAGGAGAAGCAGCCTACGCTCAACTAAGGTTAGAAGAAAAAGTAGTTGCAAAGAGAGGAGATAGATTTATTATTAGATTCTACTCCCCTATGTTTACCATAGGTGGTGGAAAGATATTAGAGCCTAATCCTACTAAAAAACAGCCCTTTGATGATGAAGCCATAAAAGAGCTCGAAATAAAAGAGGAAGGTGAATCTATAGACATCATTGAAAAAATAATATTGGACAAAAGCAAATACTTTCCTACTATTAAGGAAATTTCTACAGCTACTGCCATGTTAGAAGAAAAGGTAAGAGATGATGTAAGTAAATTAGTAGAATCAAATAAAATGATATTATTCAGTTTGACTAAGGATTTACATGTAATTCATGTAGATTTCTTTAATGAATTAAAGGAAAGAATAATAGAAGAAATAGAATCTTTCCATGAAAGATATCCTCTTCGTATAGGGATATCAAAAGAAGAATTACGTAGCAGGTTTTTAAATAATGCTCCTTCTAAGGTTGGTGAAAGGTTCATTGATTTACTCGTAGAAAAAGGATTCTTAGAGCAAGAAAAGGAGACTGTTCATAGGACAGGATTTGAAATTGAATATAGCCCTATTCAATTAAAGATTAAAGATAGTATAGTTAAAATTCTCAAGGAAAAAATGTTTACACCCCCAAGAAAAGAAGAATTGATTAAAATGACTGGGTATGATTCCATTGAAGTAGAAGAAGTAATAAATTCTCTAGTCAATAGTGGCGAAATAATAAAGTTAAATGAAGAAATTTTTCTATATAATACGGTTTATGAAGAAAGTTTAAGACTATTAAAAGAATATATTAAAGATAATGATTTTATTACAGTTGCTCAGTTTAGGGATATATTAAACACCAACAGAAAAGTTGCTTTAATATTACTGGAATATTTTGATCAATTCAAAATAACAAAAAGGGATGGAGATAAAAGAACTATCGTATAAGATAAAAGATAAACTCTATTTCCTTTGATTATGGAGTGATATTAATGAGTACTAGAATTATTGTAATAAATAGGGACAAACTATTTGTAAAAGGATTAAAATATAGCCTAGAACAAGATAATTATGTTGTTGAATCAGCCTTCAGCATAAAAGAGGCTATGCAAAAAATTAAAAAGAGAGATTACGGTTTAGTCATATTAGATTTAATTCTCCCTGATGGAAATGGTTTGACATTTTGTCAGACTATTAGGGATAACTCTCAGGTACCTATTATAATTTTAACAGAGAAAAAGGAAGACATTAATAAGATTTTAGCTTTAGAATATGGTGCTGATGATTATATAACTAAACCCTTTAATATCTTGGTTTTGAAAGCAAAGATAAAGGCAATACTAAGAAGAGTAAATATGAAGAATTATCAAATCGATAATCAAACAATTAAAATAGATGACATTACAATAAACACCTTAGGAAGGAAATTAATAATCGGTGATGAAAGTATTTCTTTAACAGGAAAAGAGTTTGACCTATTTTATTTATTAGTGTCCAATCCTGGAAAAGTATTTACAAGGGAAGAGTTGTTAGAAACCATTTGGGGATATGAGTATTTCGGAGATTTAAGAACAGTAGATGTGCATATAAGAAGACTTAGAGAAAAGATTGAAAAAGATTGCAGCAATGTAGAGTATATTCATACTAAATGGGGAGTAGGATATTATTTTAAAAGCAAGAAAGCAAGTGCTGCAATAGATTAATGATTTAAAAGTAGCGCCATTAACCCGTCAACAGGCTTTAAACATAATAAGGATACAGCGGAAACTATAGGTATTAAAGATAATGTTGGCACGCATACCTTGAGAAAGATTTGGGGATGTCATGCATGGAAAAGTGGATATAATCCTGCCCTGATCATAGAAACATTGAATCATATCAATCTGAGGGTATAGCAGGGCAGGAATGTAGAACGCTATGGAGCTGTACTAGAGCTGGTTTAAGGGACCATGAAAGTAAGATAATCGAATTTGTTGACGAATCAGGATATTACAAATAATTATTTAATCAAGGACCGATATAGCTTTCCTCCTTGACAAAATAATTATTAGCAATTTGAAATAAACCCAGCATTATTCAGAGATAATTTTTCAGAGGTCGTGTCACATATGTTTGACTTCTCTAGAAAATATATAAAAGAAGTTTTAAAAAACTATTGAAATCTTAAATTGAATGTGGTAAACTTAATTCAGTGAAAAATGTTTAGCAGATAACAATTTAATAATTTGAGTGAAGAGTGAAGAGTGAAGAGTGAATAAGCGTTGACATCCATTGTCAATGGCGATTGTTGATTCTTTTTTTGTTTTTAAATATATAAAATCTGTAAATAAAAAAAGAGAAGCAGTTGTAAAATATGGAAGTTAACGATTTCCTTTAAAGCATTATAAATTCTAGCTAGGATTGATACGTTAAAAAACTATAAATAAAAATTGCTTATGTCTTAAGGTACTTTTTATAGGTAGTTGCAGAATGTAGTTTTAAGAATTGTCTATAGTTATCCACAAGGGAAAAACAAAAACATATTAAAAACTAGAGAATGTCAATCAATTAAAAATATTTATATGAAAAATCAGGATGCAACTATAAATGTGTTTCAAGAGGAGGAATTAAGGAATTAGCGTCAAAAAAATCTTTAATATCCTGAGGCCTAAAATCATTATCTAGATGATGATTGCTATCAAAGAAATTAACATCTCTGATAAGACCAAGAGCATTAGTAGAAAGAACACATTTTAAAAAATATCCAAAATGACTATTAAGATAAGTAAAATTGGCATCAGGATTAGAAAGAGAATATTATGGTACTTGAAATTTGTTATTCAATTTTAAAAAATAAAATATGCTTAGAAGTTTTAATAAGAAGTACTTCTAAACATAGTATACAAGGAGTGTAGATATTGAAAATAGCTTTTATTGGAGGATTAATGATTGACGGAACGGGATGTGAACCCGTATCTAATTCAGTTTTACTTATAGATGGTAAGAAAATAGAATATGCAGGTCCCAACATAGAAATAGGAGAAAATTATAAGAAAATCGACATAAGAGGCAAAACAATAATGCCGGGGATTATAGATACTCATCTTCACTTTAGTGGCAATCTTACTGATGATGATAATCAATGGGTGATTGAAGACAATATACAGAAAACAATAGTTGCAGTGGCACAGGCTAGAGAGGCTCTAGAGCATGGACTCACATCTGTAGGAGAAATCTCACGTTCAGGTATTTATCTGAGAGACATGATAGAGCAAGGAATAGTACCAGGGCCAAGAATAGTTTCTGCAGGGCTTGGGTTCTGTAGGACAGCTGGTCATGGAGATTCTCATAGACTTCCTCTTGAATACAATGACCTTTCACATCCGTGGGCAGAAAGAGTAGATGGACCTTGGAATCTTCGTATGGCAGTAAGAAAAAGATTAAGAGAAAATCCTGATGCCATTAAAATATGGTCTACAGGAGGGGGAATCTGGAGACATGATAAGAAGGCTGATACCCACTATACTATGGAAGAGGTACAAGCAGTAGTTGATGAGGCAAATATGGTGGGACTTCCAGTATGGTCACATGCTGAAGGTTTTGATGGAGCTGTAATTTCTTGTAAGGCAGGAGTTGACGCTATAATTCATGGACAGGAACTCAATGAAGAATGTCTTGAAATAATGAAAGAAAAGGACATAACATTTTGTCCTACACTTCAATTTTTCTTTGAATGGTTCACAGTCTATACGCCACCCTATAGACCTATATTAGACAATTATGAGGGTGATACTACGGCAGAGAAGGAATTGAATAGAATTATTTCTAATCTTAAGAATGCTAATTCCAAAGGAATAAGAATAACAATAGGATCTGATTCATTTTGTAGCTCATTAACCCCATATGGTAAATTTGCAATAACAGAAATGTATACATTAAAAAAGGCTGGATTGACAGAGATGGAGATTATAGTGGCTGCCACAAAAAACGGTGCTGAAATGTTAAAGATAGATGATATTACAGGCACACTTGAGGCAAATAAATTTGCAGACTTACTTGTAATAAATGCAAATCCTCTTGAGGACATTCATAATATCAATACAGACAACATGGATATTATAATGAAAGAAGGAAATATTATAAAAAGAAAATAGATAATTATTTTCTTTATTAATGGTAAATGGGGAAGCTATCCCAAATAAATAGTCAGTAAGATAAATACTAGTTAAAGAGCACTATATTTGAACTGATATATTAAGTAGCAGTAGTTGCTCTGGAGATTGTGGTTAAGTGTGATTTTTGCTTACCCACAAGCCCCAGAGCTTTTTTATATCCTGTATTCAAAGTATATTCTTAGTTGTGATTTAGTTGTGATAGTAATTTATCCCAAGACCGTATTCTACTTGTCCATTTTAGTGATGCATCTGCCATTGCTAAATATAAACTTTTAATTAGTGAAAAATCATTAGGGAAGATCGATTTATTTTTTGTTACTTTTCTTAATTGTCTATTAAAAGCTTCTATTAATTCTTTTATATCTTTATATGATACAAATTTTGTCGAACTACTTATTTGATGGATTATGCATTTCTGGATCTCGATATTTGGATATATTGCCTCTATAGCTTGGGTAAACCCTGGTAAATTGTCAGTAGAAACTATTAGCATATTTCCTAATCCTCTGCTTTTAAGTTCACTTAAAGCCATTAACCAATACTTGGAGCTTTCATTTTCTCCGTCCTATCTCCCTATTACTTCTTTAAATCCTTATTTATTGTATTTTAAAACTGTATATACTGCCTTTTTTACGATTACCCCATTATCTCTCACGTTGTAATGGATAGCGTCTGAGAACACAAATTGGTATACCCTATCTAATGGCCTTGATTGCCATTCTTCAATTGTTGGAAGAATTTTATTTGTTATCTTAGAAACCATTCTTTCTGACAATCCAAATCCATTTTGGACTTGACTTCTTAAATAAGTGTTGATAATTAAACATTTAACCTCAATATTTTAGTATCCTTTTCTCTTGAAATTATATAATATAGTAAGGAAAGTGTTGAATTTCAAAACATCAAATGAAGTGATAGAAAATAAATAAAAAAGTTTTTAAAAACTATTGAAATATTTAAATGAATGTGATAAACTCTCATATTTGACAGTTGAAGAAAACAAAAAGCTTGGAAGCCCTTATGGATGGTGGGTTTCAAGCTTTTTATTATGCTTACAAAACTGCGTAATATTTCTATTTTTTTGTTCTCTTAAAAATATTTTTCATCTGTTTTTTAGAAACTATTTGATAATCGGTTCTAAAATCAAAAGCTTCATGTAAATCATCTGTTAAATCATCACGAGTATAAGTTGGAACATATCCTTCTCCCTTAATTTCATAAAAATCCATCTCTTTTAATTTTTTAAGTATTTCATGACAAGTATATTTTTCTTCAAGTTTCTTCTCTAAAATTCGATATATTATTAGAGAGATAAAGCAGGTTATAAAATGTGCTATTATCCTATCATCACGGCTTAAATATACAGGTCTTGCCTTAAATTCAGATTTCATAATCCTAAAGCATTCTTCTATTTCCCAACGCCTTTTATTAACTTTTACAATTTCATGGACATCATCTTCTAAATTGGTACATATAGCATAAAAACCATCAAATGCTTCTTCAACGGTAATTAATTCTGTGTTTATGTTGTATATTTCTTTTTCAGCAATTTCACCATCAGGAGTACAGTAAGTCTTTTGAATAAATCTTTTATAGTCATTTTGGCTGGATTTCTTCAATTTTCCAGGATTATTATCAATTGTCTTTTGCGCTCTTTCAATTTGACTATTTCTAATCTTTCTTTGATAGTTTCTATATTTGATAGAATAGGTTACAATTATTTTTTGCTCAAGGCCATTTTCTTTAATCCATCGTTCTTTGTAAAAGATCTTATCTTTATATTTTTCCTCATCAAGCTTAGAAACATCATAGGTTTTTATGTCATTATTAAGATGCCATCCATCTGGATCAAGAGCCCATTCCTTAAGATGTTTTTTTAATTTCTTAACCGACTGAGTAGTGATAAATGCCCTATCGTTTTTATCATTAAATTTTTGGTTAGCAGTGGAAGCAAGGCCAGCGTCAGTACACACAACAAATTTAGAAAGATTAAAATCAGGTAAAATTTGTTTTTCTAAGGGTGTAAGGGTAACTTGTTCATTAGTATTACCCTTATTAATATTAAATGCCAAGGGAATACCATTGCCATCCATAAAAAGGCCCATTTGAACAATTGGATTAGATCTGTGTTCTTTAGAAATACCATATTGTTTTAATCCATCTTCTTGTTCTATTTCAAAGAAAAAATTAGTACAATCATAATAAAGAATGCTGGTATTTCTTTTAGAAACCTTCAAACTACTCTCATATAATTTAGCTTGAATAAAATCAGATTCTTTTGCAATAACCTCAAGACCTCTATAAATATGTTGTAATTCAAAATTTGGCCTCTCAATAAATTTTTCAGATAATTGATTTGTTGTAAGCTTAGAAGCAGGGAATAAGATTCTGCCATATATTAACCGTGAAAGAATAGAGTTTAAATCAAAGGTAAATTTATATTTTTTTGAAATTTCCTCACTAATCTTATGTAATCCAAGAGCATAGTAGATTTGTTGAATAAACAGATATCCACCATTGAATAGGCGCTGTACATCTTTCTCAACAGTCTTAGCAGGAGAGTATTTAACAATTACATCCCGCCTATTTTCTTTATCCTTCTTGTTAAGTTCTTCAATATACTTCTTGGCCCATTCAATAGGATCCTCTCCATTTAATTTTTCTTCTAATTCTTTAACAGTTCCAAGTTTTTCTACAACCTTACTCGAATGTTTTCCGTTTTCATAAGTTGATTTAATTACATAAAGGGATGTAGAATTTTTAGATTTTGATATTGATAATCTCATAACAATAAACCCTCCAATCCTTTATATTATAACACATTACCCAACATTACTCAATATAAATTTATAAAATTTGACAAAAAAATAAAGCCTTTTCAATGGCTTCAGCGATTATTTTATTCTTCAACTGTCAAAGACCCGGATAATAACAGTTAAAAAAATATACACCTTGACACGAAACAAAAATATGCTATACTATACTAGTATCAATTATTACACAAATTTAATGGGGGTAGATGGGTGCTGGTGTGCCCTCTGGTCTTCAAAACCAGCGCGAGGGGTTAGGAGCTTCTTGGGTGGGTTCGATTCCCACATACTCCCGCCACATAAGCAATATTAAAGCTTTAATCAATTCATTATTTGGAATGGTTAGAGCTTTTTATTTTTCAAAACCAACTAAACCACCATGCAATTAGAATATATTGGAAATAATGGTAAATAGTGAATTTACTTTGAATTAAATTATATTTTACCATTATCCTTAAATTGGTTAGTATTTATATTCCATACTTAGACAAAATAAAATAGATAAATTCTATTTTAAGAGGTGAGCTAAGTGGATAGAAAACCTGTTGATTCTAATGCTATAAAAGCATTGCAAGAAATGAAAATGGAAATAGCTAAGGAATTAGGCGTTACAGATACTTTTACTACTGATAATAAATTAGACCCAGTAACCAATATATTCACAGCTGGTCCCGTAGGAGGACTTATGACCAGAAAATTAGTTGAAATGGGAGAAAAAGAATTAATGGATGAAGAATAGGATTGACAATCCTATTCTTCATTTTTCAATTTGGTTAGATAAATTATTATAGAATAGGTATCATTTTTTTAAATTCATGTTATAATGAAAAGGGTATCACTCTTTTAAAGGGGGATTTCGTATGAAAAATGCAAAAGTTATGGTATGTGTTACCCAGCAAAAAACTTGTGAAAGGTTAATATTACAGGGTTATAGATTAATTAAATCTAAAAAAGACAAGTTATATGTAGTACATGTAGTAAACGAAAGAGAAAAATTTTTAGAATATGTTGATGATGGAGAGGCTTTAGAATATTTATTCAATGTATCTAAAAAAGTAGGGGCAGATTTAACCGTACTTAGATCAAAAGATGTTTTAAAAGCTATGATAGATTTTGCTAAGGACAATAATATCACTCATATTGTTATGGGAACTCCTCCAGATACCAAGAAAGCTAAAGAGCTAAGCATTGGATTACAATTACAAAACGTTTTATCAGATGTTCAATTTACTATATTGTAAAAAGACAGCAGGAAAGGTTCTTGCTGTCTCTATTTTTGAAGGGAAGTGAAAGAAATAATCAATAATAGAGGCAATTCAAAAAAAGTAACTCTTTGGACTAGACAGGATATTAAAAGTTTAGATGATTTAAAGAATAATGGAGTAATTAGAATTAAAAGAAAACATTTAGAGGAAAAGTTTGAAGAGATAGCTGATTATATTATAGGGCTTTATAATTGGTTTACAAATGTTGCAATCAAGATGGTACCTAAGCCTAAAGAGGTAGAATTTCCTATATGGTGTTCAATTAGTGAAGAAAATATGTTAAGACCAACTTTAGATACTGTTGTTTATGTGTTGGAGGTAGATGAGTCTGAAATCATCTATTTTGATGGGATGAAATGGGATTATGTATTGAATCATTTATATATACCGAAAGATGAAAAAGACGAAGAAGAATATTTAAAGGATATAAAAAGGAAAGGATTTAAAGATGCTTTTTCTGTTATGGATGAGAAGATTATTCATTTTTATCCTGAAGAAAGAAAAAGGATAATGGATAGTTGGATGAGAGTATTTGAAATTGACGAATGGAATATACTTAGAGTCCAGGCCAATATTTGGGAGATTAGACCTGAGATGGTTAAAGATATATTGCATTATAAGGAAGTTTAATGCTTGATATTTGTGAAAAATCCTATTGGAGTAAAGGTTGTGGCACCCAAGCTTTGGTAGTATTTATAAACTATTTTATAAACCATGGAATTAATGAAATCTATACACAAACATGGTCAGGAAACTATAGAATGGTAAATTTGGCTAAAAAGATTGGATTTGTGGAGTGTGAACGTTCAAAAAATTCAAGGCTTATAAGAGGAAATATGTATGATGGCCTAACTTTTAAATTAGATATGGTTAGATAAAAAGATTTTTATAATACGAAAATATATTAAATCAACACAAACAAAATAGGAGGCTACAATGAGTATCGCTAAGAAATTTGCAAGAAGTATATTAATTATTTTTATTCTCTTGTTTCTGATTATTTTTATTGTTCCTAGAATAAGGAGCTATGTTACTAAAACTAAGATAATCAATATAGTTAAAAATAATCAGGAATTATTAAATGACTCAATTAGCAAAGGTTCATATAAAGAAATACTAAGTATTAATGGTGTTAGGGATGTGGATATATATACAACTGATAGGGGTAACATATATATTGAATTCTTTTGCAGTGGATTTGGAATTGTTCCAAGTAGTCTTTATTATGGATTTTATTATCATGGTATTGATGAGCCTATGGGATTTCAGGGTTCAAGTCTCAAATTTGAACAACAAGGGCATGGCTGGTACTGGCGTGAGATAAATGGAGATAACTATAATTACACTGAAAAGATAATAGATAACTGGTACTTTTATGTGGCAGGCTTCTAGGCGGGAGTGCGAGTATGAAAAAGAAGTATTTGAATACATACAAGAATTTATTGAGTATAATTCGGAAATTAATGGGACAGGCGGACTTGATAGATATGATAATTATAATGAATGGTTATTAAAGATTGAAAAGGATTTGGATTTATCAAATATCCCAGATGATAGGGTCCCTGCAATGTGTAGTTATCAATATGTAGGGGCGGTCTTTGACCACCAGATTAATGATTCAATATTTATATTTTGTGTCATCAAACAATATAATTCTCAAGGTCAGATTAAAAACCTGACCTTTTCCCCTAATAAAGCCTACATATAACGCCACAAGCCATTCTCTTTCCTGCATTTCCAGCAGGTTGTGTCCTATAATCATCAGGATTCTGATGAATTATTACCGACTTTCCAATAACATCCCTAGGTTTAAACTTATCTGTAAAAAAGCTCATCCTAGCATAGCCATTGTTTGAAAATATTACAGGAAAATCCCCAGCGTGATTTCCGTGGGGCTGATTTGTTGGATTATAGTGTCCACCAGCAGACTCAAATGGATTGTTAGGATCTTTAATTTCACAAACACCAAATTCATGTATATGGAATCCAAAAGGACCTATAGGATTATTACTATTGCCAGTAGGTTGATATAAAGGTAGTCCCCATACTTCTAAATAGACTTCTGTACCCCCTGCCACATCGTCAAAAAATATGTTACCATATATATTAGGGGCCAGATTTCCGCCTAATATTTTTGCGTAAGCGGTAATTTTATTTTTATAATTCATATTGACTCCTCCCTTCAAAATTATTTTATGCAGAAGGGTTCAAATAGGTGTAATATAATAATGGAGGCGATAAGATGCATGAAAAATTAGGACTAGTCCTTGAAGGTGGTGGCATGAGAGGTGCCTATACTTCAGGGGTATTAGGAGCTTTTATGGATGAAAATATTAAATTTCCTTATGTAATTGGAGTGTCTGCTGGAGCTAATAATGGAGCTAATTTTGTAGCAGAACAAAGGGAAAGAAATAAAAAGGTATTTGTAGATTATGTATCCCATAAAGATTATTCAGGATTTAGACATTTCATAAAGGGGAAAAGCTATTTTAATATGGAATTTTTATTTGACACTCTCCCTAATCAGTTAATACCTTTTGATTACGAAACCTTTTTTGATTCTCCAACTATATTTAAAGTCTGTGTTACTGATGTTGAAACAGGATGTCCTAAATATTTTGAAAAGAGCCAATCTAAAGCCTATGGTAAAGAATTTATGAATAAAATATTGAGAGCATCTAGTAGTTTACCAATTATTTCACCTCCTGTTGAAATAAATGGAAAGCTATATTTTGATGGTGGAATTACCGATTCTATTCCTATAGAAAAATCCATTGAGGATGGAAATCCATATAATGTAGTGGTGCTTACTAGAAATAGAGATTATATTAAGAAAGAACAAAAACTAGGGATTTACTCAAAACATTATTTAAAAAAGTATCCTAAAATAATGAAGGCCATTGAAAATAGACATATTAAATATAATATTACATTAGAAACCATTGATAAATTAGAAAGAGAAGGATATATTTTTGTTTTCAGACCAATTGCTTCACTGATGGTTGATAGATTGGAAAAGGATACATCCAAATTGAATTCCCTTTATAATCAAGGTTATACAGAAACATTAGAAAAGATGGATGATTATAAAAAGTGGTTAGAGAACATTTCTGAGGATTAAACACTCATACCCCATTCCTAATAGTCGTATATATTTAATATAGACCATTAGAAATGGGGGGATAAGGTGGTCATCAATATAAGATTTATAGAGCTGCTTATTAAAATATTGGAGAAGGATTTTTTGGATGAAACCCTATATAATCAATTTATTAAAACAAAGGGAATAAAAGGGTTTTTAAATCACCAAAATAGCTTTGGAAAAATAATTGAAAGAGACTATATCAAAGAAGAGTTAATAAAAGTTATTGATGATAAACACTATGAAGATGTCTATGAATTTTACAAGCTGAAAGATAATATTGTACAATTAAAATCGGATATTCAATTTATTAATGAAAATAATGATTTAATCATAAAAACAGTCCTAAAGGAAGTGTATAAAATAGTTCCAAAGGAGATACCATTTAAATCCAAAATCTATCTCTATTGTGGAGGAATTGATGGAGGATTTACTATCAATAGAAAAGATATATTCATTAATTATGGAAAATATATTGGAGAAGGGGAAGAGTTTATTAAAGTATTAATCCATGAAATGTATCATAGTAGAAAACTACCCATAGAGAACAGAATTATATTTCTATTTAAATTAATAACTAGGAAAAACAGACTTTTATATGAAACTATTGGTAAAACTATTGAAGAGGGGATAGCTTGTCTTGCTCAACATGGTCCTAATCTGAAAAAAGACGATTTGACAGGTAACTTAACTAAAAGACAATTATTGTTAGCTAAAGAACAATTTGAACTTATTAATGATATTTTAATTAACATAAAATCAGGTAAAACTTGCAAGAAAGGGAAAAAACATTTGAATATATATGTAATAGGTTATTTAATAGTAAGCGCTATTTATAAAGAAAAAGGAGTATTTATTTTAGATGATTGGACACTAGACTTAAACTTTAGAAGGATTATTAAAGAGTATGTAGAATTATGTAATGGAAATGGGATACCACCGGGCTTTACTGATGAGGTAGTTGAGTGGCTTATTAAATGAAATGGGGAATTATTTTGATGAGGGAAATATTTGAGAAGTATAAAAATAACTTTAGTAAATTTTTAATTGTTGCTATTGCTATAATTTCAATTTTCTTAGGAACAATGCAAAATTATTTGGTATACTATGATGATAATATAGGTTTTTCTCTAAAACAGGGTATAAAAATAGGGAAAAGATATTTTTTCAAAATATTAGGCCTATTGATTATTTCAGTAATAATAACTAATTTTATCGGCGGTGATATATTTAAAACAAATACTATGACTTTGCCCATAGGCGAATTGTTAACTACTTTATATTCCGTTTATCTAAATCTTTATCTAATGAATTTATGTAAAAATTGGGGACGGATTAATCAATAGTGGTATAATATTTATAATAAACTCGAAAGAGGTGATGCTGTTTTGATGGGCTTTTTTAAAAAAAATAAACCAATTGATATTCTATCTCCCATGTCAGGCAAAATCATTTCATTAGAAGAAGTAGAAGACAAAGGTTTTTCAGAAAAAAGGCTAGGGGATGGTATTGCAATTGAAATTTCTGATGGGAAGGTAATAGCACCTTTTGATGGCGAGATAACTAGTACCTATAAATCAAACCATTGTATTGTTATCAGATCTGAAGAAGGTATAGAATTACTAATTCATATAGGATTGGAAACTATAAAACTAAAAGGAGAAGGATTTACACAGCATGTAGCATTAATGCAGAAGGTAAAACAAGGAGATATTGTCTTAGAAGTAGATTTAGAATTATTAAAAAAGAAAGGGAAATCCTTAGTATCACCAGTAATAATAACCAATATGGGAAGAATAGAATCCATTGAAAAAGCAGTTGGAAACGTGGAAAAAGGCCTTTCTAAGATACTTAATGTAACTTTGAAAAGAAGTAAATATTAATAGTGGTAAGGCAAGGGAATTCTAGGTCCTTTGTCTTATTATTTTGGCAATCATGAAAAATAATTTCAAAAACAAGATAAAAGCTTGAAAAATAATTTCACATATATTATAATTAAAATAACAAAAGAATTGGAGTGTTTTAGATGTATATAATTGGGGTTGATATTAATGGATAATTCAATTCTTACAAAGATGGAGCAAGGGATGAAAAGTTTTAGGCCATCTGAAAAGAAAATAGCAAAGTATATTCTAAATAATTCTAAAGAGGCGAGAGACCTATCCATTATAGAAATGGCAAAAAATAGTTGTACTAGTGAAGCTAGTGTAGTTAGGTTTTGTAAGACTTTAGGTTTAAAAGGCTATCAAGACTTAAAGATAGCTTTATCTGTGAATTCAATGCAGAACTCAAAAAATGAAAAAATTCTTCATGAAATAATCAGGGTAGATGATTCAACAAAAACCATATTAAACAAATTATCTGCAGGTAGTATTCAAGCAATTCAAGACACTTGTGATATTGTAAATACTGATAGTTTAGCTGATGCTATTGAGGCAATTGACAAATGTGAAAAAATCCATCTTTTTGGAATTGGAGCCTCATCTGTTGTGGCCCTTGATGCTCAATATAAATTTGCAAGGATAAATATTCCCTCTATTATGTTTATGGACCATCATATACAAATAACATCAGCAGTTCATTTAAATGAGAAGGATGTGGCTATAGGAATTTCATATTCGGGAAGAACTATGGAAGTAATAGAAGGTCTCAAAACAGCAAGAGAAAGAGGAGCTACTACCATATCCATAACTCAATATGGGAAATCACCTATTCAAGATGTTTCTGATATTGTTCTATTTACTGCAAGTGTAGAAAACAATTTTAGATCAGGTGCAATGGCTTCTAGAATTGCTCAACTATTAGTTATTGACAGTCTTTTTATAGGAGTTGCATGTAAACGTTATGATAAAGTTATTGAATACTTGAAAATTACAAGAGAAGCGTTAGAAGATAAAAGGTATAAATAGGAGGCAAAAATGAATTTAATTACAGAAAAATCCAATATAAAATCTAAAAATATAGATAAAAAATCGGTTATAGAAGTATTAGAGATTATAAATGATGAAGATAAACAGGTAGCTTATGCAGTAGAAAAAGAGTTACCCAAAATAGCAAAAGCCGTAGAAAAAATAATTGAATCATTTAAAATTGGAGGAAGACTAATATATATTGGAGCAGGAACAAGTGGAAGATTAGGTATTCTTGATGCTTCAGAATGTCCACCTACCTTTAGCTCAGATAAAGACCAAGTTATTGGAATAATAGCAGGGGGAAGGGAAGCTGTAACGGAAGCAATAGAAGGAGCGGAAGATGATTTAACAGCTGGCAAAAAAGATTTGCAAAATATTGGTTTAACAGAAAGGGATACGCTTGTGGGCATTACAGCCAATGGGAATACCCCTTATGTATTAGGAGCAATTGAATATGGTAATGCAATAGGAGCTACAACTATTGGTCTATCCAATAATGAGAAAAGTAAACTTATTCAAATAGCTAATATATCTATTACACCAATTGTAGGACCAGAGGTAATCACTGGTTCTACCAGATTAAAAGCAGGAACTGCACAAAAAATGGTTTTAAATATGCTATCTACAGCTTCTATGATTGGAATAGGAAAAGTATATAACAATTTGATGGTAGATTTAAATCCTTCCAATGTTAAACTGATGGATAGGGCAAAAAGAATAATTATGGAAGCCACGGGTATAGAAGAAAGCAAAGCCATTGAATATTTAAAACTTTCAAAGAATAAACCCAAGATTGCAATAGTAATGATAGAAACAGGGTCTAGTTACGAAGAAGCAGTTAATCTTCTTGAAAAGCATAATGGATTTATATACAAAGCTATGGATAAATATGATTAACAAACTAGGGGGCAATTGGGATTATATGAAGGATTCATATATATAAACTTCGAAAGGGGTGAATAGAGAACATTTTTAATAATAAAAGGAGGTAGAAAAAGTGAGTGATAAGATTAGTAGAATTTCATCTGAGATTATCAAAAATGTAGGTGGAGAAGAAAATATCCTTAGTTTTGAGAACTGTATGACAAGATTAAGAATTGCCCTTAAAGACAAATCTTTATTTAAGAAAGAATCCTTGGAAAAAGTCGATGGAATAATGGGAATTGTAGATTCAGGTGATCAAATTCAAGTTGTTGTAGGTCCAGGAGTTGCTTCAAAAGTATCGGATAGAATTAGGTCAACTACTTCTATATCCATAGAGGATGTTATAGAATTTGGTGACGCTGCTACAGTTAAAAAACAAGTAAAAGAACAATATAAAGTAGCTCCAAGTGATACTTTAAAGAAAATTTCAGATATATTTATTCCATTAATTCCAGCGTTCATTGGATCTGGATTGATAATGGGAATTAATAATATTCTTATAAAAACAACTAATATCAACCCGAATATTACTGGGTTATTAGGAGTTTTTTCTGGAGCAGTATTTGGATATATGGCAATAATGATTGGAATGAATGCAGCTAGAGTATTTGGTGGTTCTCCAGCTATTGGAGGTTTAATGGCAGGAATTACAATTTCTCCAGGTTTATCAGGATTAACATTGTTTGGAAGAGATTTAGTACCTGGTAGAGGTGGAATAATAGCAGTATTATTGGTTGTATGGTTTGCATCAATGATTGAAAGAAGATTGAGAAAAGTTATTCATGAATCGGTAGAATTAATTTTAACGCCATTATTAACAGTTTTAATTTCAGGGTTTGTAGCTGTAATCATATTACAACCTATAGGTGGAGCTATTTCTGATGGGATAGGAATTGCAGTTACTGGAGCTATAGAAAAAGGTGGGATATTAACCGGTGCATTATTAGGTGGAACATTCTTACCTTTAGTTATGACAGGATTACACCAAGGTTTAACTCCCATTCATGCAGATTTATTACAAAACACAGGTGTAACAACATTGTTACCAATTCTTGCAATGGCTGGTGCTGGACAAGTTGGAGCAAGCTTTGCAGTATACTTTAAGACTAAAAATGAAAGACTAAAAAAGACAATTAAGAGTGCATTACCCGTTGGAATCCTTGGTATTGGTGAACCATTAATCTATGGTGTAACTTTGCCATTAGGGAAACCTTTCCTTGGAGCATGTATTGGTGGAGCAGTAGGTGGAGCCATCGTAGCACCTTTTAAAGCTGGAGCAATGGGAATGGGCATATCTGGTTTACCTTTATCAATTCTTATTGACCAAGGCAATGTTAAATATTATCTATTAGGAATTATTGGAGCTTATATTGGAGGATTTATTGCCACTTATTTAATAGGTTTCAAAGATCCAGTTGATTAAATATATATAAAATTCAAGGTGCATTTATGCACCTTGAATTTTATACAAGAGGGGTGATTTAATTGTTAGGGATTTCCGTTTATGCAGGTATGGAAAATAGTATAGATGAAATATTGAAGTATATGGAAAAAGCTCATAGTTTAGGAATAAATTTAATGTTTACATCTGCCCATATACCAGAAGTAAAAGAAAATTTTATAAAAGATTTTGAAACCATATTAAAATTAAGTACTGAACTTGATTTTATCAATATTGTAGATATTTCTAAGGGTTACTTTAATCAATTAGACCTTAGAAGATATAAAATTGATTATATCAGATTGGACTTTGGTTTTACATTAGAGGAAGCTGCACAAATGACAGGAGAATATGATTTTGGTATATCTGTAAATGCTACAACTTTTGATAGAAAACAAATTGAACAATTTGTTAAATATGGGGGAAAATTAGATAAAATAAATGCAAGCCATAATTTCTACCCTAGAAAAGATACAGGTATTTCTGAGGAATTGTTCATTGAAAAAAATCAAGTATTTAAAGAATATGGTATAAAAACTATGGCATTTGTTCCTAGTAACTATAGAAGAAGAGGGCCTGTTTATGAAGGATTGCCTACTTTAGAAAAACATAGAAACCTTCATCCAATTGTTTCAGCTCAACATTTATTACAATTGGGAGTTGATTCAATTATAATTGGAGATTCTATGGCTTCATCAGAAGAATTAAAAATATTATCTTCTATTAGAGATGACATTACTTTGCTCCCTATAGAATTAAATGATAATTTAACAGAAGTAGAATTGGATTTATTGAGACAGGTTCATACTAATCGTTCAGACCCGGGAGAGTTTGTTATCCGCTCTCAAGAATCTAGATTAATAAAAAAGGAAGACATTACTCCTAATAATAATGGTATACCTAGACATAAGTATTCCGTAACAATTGATAATGAAAAATATAATAGATACGAAGGAGAGCTTCAAATTTTACAAAGGGACTTACCTGCTGATGACAGGGTAAATGTAGTAGGAAATGTGAAAGAAGCAAATCTTTTGGTTAATACTTTAACTCCTAATCAAAAGTTTAAGTTTATTTTTTAACAATTAATAATAAAAAACTCTAGTCTATGAGACCAGAGTTTTTTATTATTAATACGCTGTCCAACCACTGTCAGCAGTAATACATTGACCATTTACGAAACTTGAATCGTCAGAAGCTAAGAATAGAGCTATATGGGCTATTTCCATACCAGTTCCACTTCTTGGATTACCACCTACATTTGCCATTACAATATTAAGGCCTTCTTGATTTACATTTTTCATGAAATCACCAGTTGCTATTTCAGTTTCAACACCGCCAGGGCAGATTGCATTACATCTTATATTCTTTTTAGCATACATATATCCTGTATTCTTAGTTAACCCTACTAATGCATGTTTTGAGGCTGTGTAAGCTGCTCCAGCTCTTGCACCATATAATCCACCAATAGATGAAACATTAATAATATTACCGCTACCTTGTTCTAGAAATATCTTTATTGCTTTTCTGCTGGTATAGAAAGGTGCATATACATTTAGACTAAAAACTTTTTCTAACATACTATCATCTACATCTCCAACAGGACTAAAATCATCCATTATACCTGCATTATTTACTAATATATCCAATTTACCAGAATCATTGTATACAAAATCGATAATTTTTTCAGCCTCTTCTTTATTCATTAAATCTGCACCATAGGGTATTATTTTACCTTCTAAATTTTTTGCGCTACTTGCCAACTCTTCAAGTCTTTCCACTCTTCTAGCTACAGCATAAACTGTTGCACCTTCCTTTGCGAATAGATAAGCGGTATCTTTACCCATTCCTGCACTAGCACCAGTTACTATAGCCACTTTACCTTGTAATTTCATATAAAAGCCTCCTCATAGTTAAAAATTTAACAATATTTTGTCTCGTTTTATATATATCCAATAATTATTCATATAAACATATAATTAGATTTTTATAAGATTATAATATTTATACCCATTAGGATTATATCTATTATAATTTTTGTAAATCATAGTTTTATGGCTCACTAATAATAGGAAATAACTATCTTTTTCGTATAAAAGAATATATAATAAATATTAAGCTATATTTTGTAGCTTAATATTTATTATAGGGGTAATGTCAAATGAATTGGTTCAGAAAGTTTATGGTTGGAAGATATGGTGGAGATCAGCTTTCTATGGTTTTACTTATATTTTCAGTATTATTAACACTAATAGGTCAGTTGACTAAGATTCCATTGTTATCACTTATAGGCTATATTCCTTTAGGCATTAGTATTTATAGAATGTTTTCAAAGGATATATCCAAACGAAGAATGGAAAACTATAGGTTTGCTATGTTTGTAAGCCCCCTTTATTCTAGGTTTAAGAATATTCAGAACCGGGCAAAAGATAGAAAGACCAATAGATATTTTAAATGTCCAAATTGCAAGTCTAAACTAAGACTTCCAAAAGGTAAAGGTAAAATCATGATTACTTGTCCAAAATGTAATACAAAGTTCTCCAAAAGAACATAACTAATTTGATATATAAACTAGGATGAAATAAAGAAACTTTTTAATAAGGAGAGGTTAAACTATAGATGGATATATTTAAAAGGGTATTAGGTAAAATTTTATATGGTGTAGCCAAAGTAGTATCAGTAGTACTAGATGCTTTCATAAAGTTAATAGAAACAATAGTAATATTTGTTAGAAACATTGCCAGAGGTTTTGCTGCTTTAATAGGTATGGGTGGATGTTTAATACTTATGCTATTGGCTGGACCTTTTGGTATTGTAATATTGATGAATCCTGTTGTTCTTTTGACAATATTATTTTTTGTCGTGTTCCCAATCCTGGGAACTAAGTTTGTATCCTATTTAAAATATCTAAGATATACTATAACTGAGTTTTTATTCGATAGAGCTAATTATCTAATAGACGGGATAGGATATCAATTTAAAACCTTTAGCGAATATAAAAACGCTTATAAAAAGATGGAAGAAGAAAGAAAAAGAAGAGAAGAACAAAGACGTTTTGCAGAGCAGCAAAGGGAATGGGAAGAAATGTTTAGACAATGGTATGAATATCAAGATTCCCAAAGAGGAAGTAACTATGGTGGACAGGGTAGCTATGGATACAATTATGTAAATCCAAGTGTGGAGTTCAAAAACAAATACGAAAAAAGTTGCGATTTATTAGGTGTAGGATATGATGCGGATAAATATGAAATAAAGCTAGCCTATAGAAAAAAGGCAAAGGAATATCATCCAGATTTGAATAAATCACCAAATGCAACAAGTATGTTCCAACAGATAAATGAAGCCTATGAATTTTTAAGTGATGAGAATATAGAAAGGTATACAAGTATAAGATAGTTATAATGATAGGAGTAAACCCAAATACTTAGGAATTTCCAATTAATCATTTGCAAATAATTTCTATACATGGTATACTTTATAAGTTAGTTGTAAAAGAGGCACCCAAAATTCAAAGATTTAATGGGGGACAAATATCAATATTATAATCAATATTATATAAGAAATTGTTTACTAACATAATAAGACTATGTTAGTTTTTTGTTTTATAATGATAATTAATTTATAGGA
>NZ_PPXX01000005.1 GCF_021655075.1 Clostridium sp. Cult2 | reverse complement strand
AAAATATTTAAAAAATTTACCAGTTAATGAACAATCTTTATAAAATGTTCAATTTATTAAATTGGTATAGGATTGGTATAGGAATTCTTCGGATTAATTCATATAATCATAAAAATATAATCTGGAGGAGAGAGAGATGAAGATATAAACCATAATTGGATAAATTTTTTATTTATTTTGCGAGGTGAAATTCAAATTGTTGATTAGAAATATGACAGAAGAGGATATAGATAATTGCGTTAATATATTTGGTGATGCCTATTCAAAAGAACCTTGGAATGAAACCTATGACTTAGATAAAGTTAGGGAGTTTTTGAAAAAGTTTACTTTAAACAATATTTATATTGGTTGGGTTGTGTTAAAAGGACACCAAACTATTGGTTTTGCAATAGGGATTATTATGCCATCTATTGGGAAAGATTATTTTAAGATAGAGGATATTTGTATTAGGCCAGATATGCAAGGAAAAGGAATAGGAAGACAGCTTATTAAGAAAATCACATTAGAATTAAAAAATAAAGATATTGATTCTATCATGTTAAATACGATCAAAGAATTTCCAGCCTATAGATTTTATTTAATGAATGGTTTTGATGAAATAAAATCTTCATCAACTATGATTTTAGGAACATAATAATAGTTAAGTAATTATTTATGCCCAGGATAAAACAAGGCAAAAATTCAATAATATTTATAGTTATATCTTTTGTTTTAGTAATTATTATTAATATAATTACCATAAATCAGAGATTGCCTAAAAATGACAATGGAAGATTTTTTGACAATATGCCTTTAGCTATAATGACATTAGCTGCTCTTGCATCAGCCATTATTTCTTTAATAGCTGGATTAATAGCAACAATAAAATATAAAGATAAATCGTTATTGATATTTGTTTGTATTTTGTTAGGTGTTGCGGCTATATACTTTGCAATAGCTCAAGTCGTTGGTGAATTTCTCAATTCATATTAATATGAGTTAGAAATGGGTTATATGAAATCATAGAAAGAAGGAATATAAGATGAAATTGAAAACATGGCAAAAAAATATTTTATATATGTTTGTCATTGTTGGAGTCGGGTTTATATTGTTTAATCTGGCATTTATACTGGCCGGTCTTGTAAGAATGGTTTATAGTATGATAGTGATGAGATTTGTTACTGATTTTGACAACGCAAGATTAATTCCTTTTTCATGGCATTATGTATATATTATCTTTGTACTTTTGCTTTCATGGTTTGTTTTAACAAGACCACTAAAAGATCTCACCAAGGCAACTTATTTTACAATGCCTCTAATAGTTGTTTTAACAGAAGTAGGAGTACAGTTTTATCGTTGGCCTGTTTTAGTGTGGGTAATTGGAGCAATTATTGTTGGTGCTGTTATTTTTTATCTTAATAAAACAAAACGGTCCTGGTTATATTATTTTGCTACCTTCTATGTGGTTCTTGTAGAAATCTTTGTTATGCTTTCTGGAATGGACATATAAAATAGAATTTATGTCTGTTTAGGGCAATTTTAATGGAGGTTTATCATTAAATTTTAAGATATGGTTTCAAATAAAAATAAATGTTTCACGTGAAACATTTATTTTTATTTCTAAAATTATTTCATTTTATACTTCTAATCTGATATCATATAATAAAGCATTTGTATAAAAAGTGTATATGCGAGGTGATTATATGGGGAGGATAATTACCATATTTAATCAAAAAGGTGGTGTTGGTAAAACCACTACAGTAATAAATTTAGCGGCTGCCTTGGGAAAACTGAATAAAAAAATACTAATTGTAGATGTAGACCCTCAAGGAAATGCTACTAGCGGATTAGGCGTCGATAAAAATAGTTTACAATTATCAGTTTATGATGGGTTGATTAATGGTGTTAGTTTAAAGCAAATTGTAAAAGAAACTACTGCAGAAAATGTGGATATTATACCATCAAATGTAGATTTAGCTGGAGCAGAGATTGAACTAATAAACATGAAAGGAAGAGAATTAGCTTTAAAAAGGTCTTTAGAGGAAATTGAAGATAATTATGATTTCGTATTAATTGATTGTCCTCCATCTTTAGGATTATTGAGTATAAACGGTTTATCAGCTTCACATAGTGTGTTAGTGCCTATCCAATGCGAATATTATGCTCTAGAAGGTGTAAGCCAATTGGTAGATACTATAATGTTAGTGAAAAGAAGTTTAAACCCAGAACTTGAAATTGAAGGTGTTGTCTTAAGTATGTTCGATGGTAGAACTAACTTATCAATTCAAGTTGTAGATGAAGTAAAAAAATATTTTAAAGGAAAAGTATATACTTCCATTATACCTCGTAATGTAAGATTAGCTGAAGCTCCAAGTTATGGATTATCTGTTATTGATTATGATTCTAAATCAAAGGGAGCGGAGGCCTATACTGAGTTGGCTGAAGAGTTTTTATATCTATTAGAATGAAAGCAATATAAACAAAGGAGGTGAAAACCGTTACTGGAAAACTAAAAGATTTTAATAGTTTACTGTGACGGGATATTAGATGGTAGCAAAAAAAAGAGGCTTAGGGAAGGGGTTAGCTGCTTTAATACCTAATGAGCAAATAGCGGATTTACTAGATGTAGAATCGGATTTAAATAATATCCAAAATTTAAAAATATCCTCTATATCACCGAATGAAGGTCAACCTAGGAAAGAATTTAATGCGGAGTTATTAGCTGAGTTAACTGAATCTATAAAACAATATGGGGTAATTCAACCTATTGTAGTTAGAAAAAAAGGGAATGGTTATGAAATAATTGCTGGTGAGAGAAGATGGAGAGCTGCAAAGGCAGCTAAGCTTAATGAAATACCTTGTATTGTTAAAAAAGTAGATGATAAACATGCTATGAAATTAGCATTAATTGAAAATCTTCAACGAGATGATTTAAATCCAATTGAGGAAGCCTACGCATTTAAAGGATTAATAGAAGAATACAATTTGACGCAAGAAGAAGTAGCCTCAGCAATAGGCAAGAGCAGATCTTATATAGCTAACTCTATAAGACTGTTAAATCTTGACAAGGAAATTATAGACTATATTTCCAATGGGGAAATAACTAGTGGTCATGGTAGAGCTTTATTGGCTATTAAAAATAAAGAAGAACGGTCAAAAGTTGCTCAATCTATAATAAACAATAAAACAAATGTCCGTGAAACTGAAAGAATAGTAAAAGATAGTAATAAAAAGAAACCTAAAAGAAAAGTAATAAAAAAAGATCTTTTTGCTAAGGAAATAGAGGAGAAACTTAGGAGAGCTTTAGGTACTAAAGTGTCACTAAATCCTAAAAAGAACGGAGGTACAATTCAGATTGAGTTCTATGGGGATGAAGATTTGGAACGGATTTTAGAATTGATGATAAAATAGCTGCTGGTGTTTCACGTGAAACATTTTAGGAAAGGAGTATAACAATGGAATTAAAAATATTCCAAGTTGATGCCTTTACATCTAAACCTTTTGGTGGTAATCCTGCTGGTGTAGTATTGGACGCAAAAGGATTATCAGAGAATGATATGCAAAATATTGCCAATGAGATGAACCTTTCAGAGACTGCATTTATAGTTCCCAAGGATGAACATAATTATAAGGTGAGATTTTTTACTCCAATTAGTGAGGTTGACCTTTGTGGGCATGCTACTATAGGTTCTTTTTACACTTTAGCATTTAAAGAAATAATATCTCCTTTAGAGGAGGGAGTAAAAAAGGTGTATCAAGAAACTAAAGCAGGTAGATTAGGGGTTGAAATCCATTATAAAAATGGAGAAATTAGGAAGGTTATGATGGAACAATCAAAGCCAAAAGATTTAGGTATAGTGGAAGATATTGATTTATTATTAGATTGTTTTAACATAGAAAAAAAGGATATAGGCATAGAAGAAAAGTTTGTTAGTCCTGAAATAATCTCTACAGGTCTTCCAGATATAATGTTACCTTTAAAGGATAAAAAGACTTTAGATAGTTTAAAGGTTGATTTTAATAAATTAATTCATCTATCTAGCAAGGTAGAAGTAACAGGGGTTCATGCTTTCCACTTACCCTATATGGATTCGGATAAAGTATATACAAGAAATTTTGCTCCTCTAGTAGGAATAAACGAAGAAGCAGCGACAGGTACTGCAAATGGTGGTCTAGTCTACTTCTTAAAAAAAGGAAAATATATTAAAGGGAAAGAGATATTATCAATTCAAGGAGAATCTCTAAAGAGACCTAGCAAAATCTATTGTGAAGTGAGTAAAGATAATGGATTCTACAGCATAAAAGTAGGGGGACAAGCTAGGATAGTTTTGGAAGGATTTATGTATTTATAACCAACCATTAGGTTGGTTATTTAAATTTTAAGAAGGCCAAGATAATTAATATAATTCCTGTTAACCAAGATAGATTGATTTTAGACTTTTCAACGAGCTTTTCGCCAATTAGCAAACCACTACAAATAGCAAACAAATGGAATAGTAAGGACATTAGTATTATTAGTAAAATATTAATACCACCAAGGCCAGAACTAAAACCAATAGCTATAGAGTCTAGAGAGAGAGCAGTTGCAAGATATAATGCTTCTTTTGGGTTCAGTTTTTTTGAATCATCAAAGTCCGCTTTAACTTCATCTATATAGACATCTATTATTAACCGAAAGTCAAATAGTTTGACTTTAATTCTTTCTTTAGAAAAAGTTTTATTCTTGATAAAAGACTTTACTATACCTTCAAAAAGATAATAAATACCAAGAGCTATGAAAATTAAAAAACTGATTACAGAAGTAGTTTTAGGAGGAAGGTAGTATTTAATCAATTCTCCTAAAAATATAGATATAGCTAAAAAAGATGCACAAACTATATCTATAATTATTATAGAAGCAAAGGGCATTTTAATTTTATTCATACCATAAGCAATACTAGCAACAAAAGCATCCAAAGACAAAGCTAGTACAAGTAAGATCTCCATAGTTAGCACTCCTTTGAAGTTTAATACTATATCCTATTCTTATTCAATATTTATTGTGAAAGCATAGTAAATAATAAACCATATATGGAATATTAATGGGTTAGTCCCTATATAAATAATAATAGCTAATCAAAATCGGGGAATATTTTGGGAGGATATTATGGATATTATATGGGTCTTGTTAATTTTTTTTATAGGATTGATATTAATAGTAAAAGGAGGAGATTTGTTTGTTGAATCTTCCATATGGGTAGCTGAAAGGACAGGAATTTCCTCAGCTATTATAGGAGCGACTATTGTTAGTATTGCTACAACTTTACCTGAGTTTTTTGTATCCACTGTAGCTAGCAATGAAGGGTTTTCTGAAATGGCTGTTGGAAATGCAATTGGATCCTACATATGTAATATAGCTTTTATTATGGGGTTATGTTCTTTAATAAAACCTATAAAAGTCAAATCTTCATTTTTTGGGATAAAGGGTATTATGATGATTTCTTATTTATTAATTTTTTTTATTTTGTCTAAAGAAGGACTAATTACATATAATGAAGGATATTTATTAATTGGATTAGTGGTTTTTTTCGTTATAATAAATATTTTAGAACATAAAAAAACAGATAAGGGAAACAAAAGGATAAAAAGGGTTTCAATTAAAAAAAAGGATATTATTATTAACCTGTTGAAATTTATAATTGGAGGATTTTTCATTGTCTTTGGAGCTCATATATTGGTAGCTAGCGGGGTAAAGATTGCAAATTTTTTAAGGATTCCAAAGCAAGTAATTAGTTTAACTTTGCTTGCTATAGGTACATCTTTACCGGAATTGGTCACATCATTAATGGCAATTTTTAAGGATCAGGAGAATATATCCTTGGGTAATATATTAGGAGCAAATATACTTAATGTATCTGTTATTATTGGAGCTTCAGCTTTAGTTAGTGACCAAGAGTTGATAATATCCAGACAAACATTATTTTTAGATATACCTATGGCTATGCTTGTAGCTTTTGTTTTTGTAATAACAGGAATATTTCAGGGAAAAATAGGTAGATTTACAGGGCTAATATTGTTATCATCCTATATTTTATATTTATTAATTCTTTTTTAAGGGAAAAATAGTATAAAAAGTCCAAATAGCATATTAATGCTATTTTTTTTTGAGAATTAAAAACAAGAATGAGTACATAATAATATGGAAATTTAAAAAAACAATAAAAAATAAAGTAAAAACAGCAATAAATTAGAAAATTTAACCTTTGCTAATTTAGAAGGGTATGTTATTATATGAAATATTTGCTAAAAATACAACATAGGAAGAGAGGTAGTAATGTGAGTATAATTGAATTAGTTGAAATATTAAATGAAAATCTATGGAACAAAGTATTAATTTTCCTGTTATTAGGAACTGGTATTTATTATACTGTTAGATTAAGATTTATTCAGGTTCGTAGATTTAAAGATATTAATGCCCGTGTATTTGGCAATGTGTTTAAAAGAGGAGAAAAAGCTGATAAAGATGGAATGTCATCTTTTCAAGCATTGGCAACATCTATAGCAGCACAAGTAGGAACAGGGAATTTAGCAGGAGTAGCAACTGCAATAGCATCTGGTGGTCCGGGAGCTATATTTTGGATGTGGGTTAGTGCATTTTTAGGAATGGGTACAATATTTGGGGAAGCAGTTTTAGCACAGAAATATGTAACAAAAATAGATGGAGAGGTTACAGGAGGGCCTGCTTATTATTTAAGGAAAGGATTAAATAGCAAATTTTTAGCTGGATTTTTTGCAATTACAATTATAATTGCTTTGGGTTTTGTTGGAAATATGGTTCAATCCAATTCAATAGCGGTAGCTTTAACTTCGGCTTTTAATGTACCAAGTTGGATAGGTGGAGTGGTAGCAGCTATATTTGCAGGTCTTATATTTGCAGGTGGATTGAGTAGGATAGCCTCTTTTACAGAATTAGTAGTGCCTTTTATGGCTATATTATATATAGTTGGTAGTTTTGTGATTATAATCCTTAACTATACTCAAATTATTCCAGCCTTCAAAATAATAATTACTTCTGCATTTTCAGCTAGAGCTGCTGTTGGAGGTGCTGTAGGTATTACTGTTAAGGAAGCTGTAAGGTATGGTATTGCAAGAGGATTGTTCTCAAATGAAGCTGGTATGGGTTCTACACCTCATGCCCATGCTGTAGCAAAAGTAGATCATCCTGCAGAACAAGGTTTAGTAGCTATATTTGGTGTTATTTTCGATACTTTGGTTATATGTACAATAACAGCTTTAATTAATATAACTACTGGGGCACATACACAAGGATTAACAGGAATTGAAATGACTCAAAAGGCTTTTAGTATAGGCCTTGGAGATTTTGGAACTATATTTGTTGCAATAAGTCTATTTTTCTTTGCATTTTCTACTATAATTGGATGGTATTATTTTGGAGAGTCTAATATAAAGTATTTATTTGGTGCAAAAGGTATATGGCCCTATAGGATAATAGTATTATTATTTATTGTACTTGGTTCTGTCCTTAGCGTAGATATAGTATGGCAAATTGCAGATTTATTTAATGGTTTAATGGTTTTACCAAACGTAATTGGTTTGTTGATATTATCACCCCAAGTAATATCTGTATTAAGAGATTATGAAAGAAATTTTTTAGAAGGCGTAAAGTAGATATTAGCTTGATTATAAAATAAATCTATAATATAATTGGGTGGAATGGAAGTAATCTCTAATAATATTACTAAAGGGCGGTGGTTTGATGTTAATGGATGAAAGTATAGGAGATTATATTGATAAGGTTGCATCTAAAGAACCAACTCCAGGGGGAGGAAGTGTGGCTGCTTTAGCAGGTAGTCTAGGTTCTGCATTAACAGCAATGGTAGGGTATTTAACAATTGGTAGAAAGATGTATGAAGAGTTAGATGAAAAGATAAAAGAAGAAATGAGGCAAAACTTTGAAGAATTAAAGAAAAGTATAGAAAAACTTAATCATATTGTTGATGAAGATACTAAGGCTTTTGATAAAGTTATGGAAGCCTTTAAGTTGCCTAAAGAGACAGATGAAGAAAAGAAAAACAGATTTGAAGCAATTCAAGAAGGATATAAAATAGCTTTGGAAGTACCATTAAGATGTGCTGAAGAATGTTTTAAAGTTTTAAAGATTCAAAAGGTATTTGCAGATTATGGTAATGTAAACGCAATTACAGACGTAGGCGTAGGGGCTCTTTTAGCAGCAACTGGCCTTGAGGGAGCTCTTCTAAATGTAAAAATCAATTTACTTAGCATAAAAGATGAAGAATTTAAAAATAAAATGGAAGAAAAAGTAGATAATCTATTAAAAGAAGGAATTGAGCTAAAAGAAAAACTATTAAAAATAGTATACGAGAGATTAGGGTAAAGGATGCTCTTAGGAGCTCCTTTTTTTCATTTCATTAACTATTTATAATAAGGGAGAATATGATATAATTAGGATATAAAATGGTGGAGGTGGATTCGTTGATATATTTTGATAATGCAGCAACTTCTTTTCCAAAACCAGATGGAGTCTATGATTCTATTATGAAGGTTATGAGAGAATACGGAGCTAACCCTGGAAGATCAGGTCATAAATTAGCTTTAAGACTTGGAAGAGAAATATTTGAAACTAGAGAACTATTAGCAAAATTATTTAATATAAGTAATCCTATGAATTTAATATTTACATTTAATTGTACGGAAAGTTTAAATATTGGAATTAAAGGTATATTAAATAAAGGAGATCATGTAATAACCACATCTATGGAACATAATTCTGTTCTTAGACCTCTTAAAGCTTTAGAAAGCCATGGAATAGAGCTTACCATTGTAAAAGGAGATACTGTAGGAAGGATAAATCCTAAAGATATAGAAAAAAGTATTAAAAAGAATACTAAGTTGATAATAACTACTCATATTTCTAATTTAACAGGTACTATCATGCCAATTGAACAAATTGGTAAAATTTCTAAAGATAATGGGATTTACTATCTTGTAGATGCTGCCCAATCAGCAGGGATCTACCATATTGACGTAGAAAAGATGAATATAGATATGTTAGCATTTCCGGGACATAAAGGTCTTTTAGGACCTCAAGGGACTGGAGGATTGTATATTAGAGAAGGTATAGAAGTAAGGGAAATCAATCAAGGCGGGACAGGCAGTGTATCTCATCTATTAGAACAGCCAGATATGTCACCAGATAGATATGAAAGTGGAACACCAAATGGACCAGGTATTATTGGACTAGGCGCTGGAGTAAAATACATCCTTCAGGAAGGTATGGACAACATAAGAAAACATGAAGAAGAATTAACTAAACACTTTATTGAAGAAGTTACAAAAATTGAAAATGCAAAAGCATACGGTCCATTGAACATAAAAGAACAAGGTGCTGTAGTGTCAATCAATATTGGGGATGAGGATTCTTCTGAAATTAGCTATATATTAGATCAAAACTATGATATAGAAGTGAGGCCAGGGCTTCATTGTGCACCAATTGCTCATAAAACAATAGGGACTTTCGAACAAGGAGTTGTTAGATTCAGTTTTGGTCTTTTTAATACCCATGAAGAGATTGAATTAGGAATAAAAGCTATCAAAGAGATATCTAAAGAGTTATAGGAAAGGAGTAAATTATATGGAACAAGTTAGAGAATTTATTGAAATATATAATATAGAAGTAATACTAGGTATTTCGGTAGCTTTTTTTGTTATATTAGCATTATATTTAATAGCCGAAATAAGAATATCTAAAATTAAACATAAATATAATGAATTAGTCCGTGGAGCAGATGGAATAAATATTGAAGAATTATTACTACAGAATGGATATGAAATAGAGGGATTGAGAAATGATTTTTCAGATTTATATAAAAAAGTGGACAACCTAGATACAAAACTAACCTTTGCAATACAAAAGGTAGGATTTATTAGATATAATGCCTTTGCAGACATGGGTTCTGAACTCAGCTTTTCCATTGCATTTTTAGATAATTTTTTAAATGGTTTTGTTTTAACGAGTATATATGGCAGAGAACAGTCTACTTGTTATGCCAAATCAATAAAGAATGGGAAATCTATATACCCCCTATCAGTAGAAGAAATACAAGCTATAGATAGAGCAATTAAAGGAGAATTTAGTATAAAATCTGTATAAATCAGGAGGACATATGGACAAGATACTTTTTATAATTAACCCAATTGCAGGTGGTGGAAGAGCTAAGCAATCAGTTTCAATAATTGATAACTTTATGAAAAATTTAGGAATAGATTATGATATTGCTTTAACTGAAAAACCAAAAGATGCAATAAATATATCTAAAAAAGGCTTGAATAAAGGATATAATAAAATTGTAGCTGTAGGTGGAGATGGTACAGTAAATGAAGTAGCCTTAGGTATACTAGAGTTTGGAAAAGGTACACTTGGAATTATTCCTAGTGGAACAGGGAATGATTTAGCTAGGACATTAAATATACCTTCTAATTTAGAAGAAGCTATAGATGTTATTATTAGTGGTACTAATAAAAAAGTAGATGTAGGAATAGTAAATAAAGATTTATTTTTAAATATTGCAAGCATTGGATTTGATTCGGAAGTTGTTAAAAACACTGAAAAAATAAAAAAAAGATTGAAATCTAGAATGGCATATGTAATTGGAGTACTAATTACTTTAATTAGCATTAAAGATATTAATACTAAATTGGAAATAGATAATACTATAATTGAGAAAAATATTTTTTTAGTAGCAGTTGGCAATGGCAAATATTATGGTGGCGGATTAAAGATATTACCTATGGCTATTATAGAAGATGGATATTTTCATGTATGTGTTGTAAATAAAATGTCAAAATTAAAACTGTTATTATTATTACCAACTCTTATTAAAGGAAAACATATTAAATATAAGAAACATGTGGAAATATTCAAAGCAAAAAAAGTTAGGATTATTACTGAAGACAAAACATACTTAAATATAGACGGAGAAGTTAAAGATATAGAAAAGGAAACTTTATTTACCATACAAAAAGGGAAATTATCTGTTATTGCTAACAGTTAAGTTAATAGTTAATGAATAAAACCCCGCCTAGGAAGTAGAATATTATATACTAGGAGGGATTTTATTATGGATAAAAAGAGGAAAAAGAATTATATTAATATAGATATGGAGTTTGGAACAGATATAAATAACATTATATATATGTATGAGGAAAATCTTATTCCACATATTAAACTTAATATAAAAGATGTCAATGATAGTACAAAAAAAGATTAACAAAACTGCTTAGTTTAGGGAGACTTAATATCAGTATAGGGTTTACTTTGATATAATCTAAAGAGGACTCTATAAATACTTTTTGAAATAATATCTGCCATATTCATGACCAAACTAAGCCTTGTATTCTGTAATACCATATATTCCATCATACCTCCAACATTGACAACCCCAGTAATACTTATATCTCCTATTGACGGGAGATTTTTATTTACTCCTAAACCAGGTTTTAAAGGTCCTTTTTTAATATTTATATAGCCTATTTTATCAATATTTCCTAAGGAAGCGTCTATAGCTAGTATAAAAGATTTAGGATGATGTATTTCAATGTTTTTAATAGTAGTTGCTAAATTCTTGGCATGGACAGGCTCATCTAAAGTACCAAATAAATGTACTTGATTGAAAAAAGGGATATGAGGAGCTAATTTGTGACCAACTAAAGGACCTAAAGAATCGCCAGTAGATCTATCCGTACCAATACATAAAATAATTAAATCCTGATTATTACTAATATCCATTGATAAATATTTTGTAATGAGATTAGAAGTATCAAAAATAGCAAAAGCAGAATCAGTATTAACATAATTACTATTAGTACAGTCTAGCATATTTACCTCCTGTATAAGTATTACATCAAATTGATTTTTAATCCTTCTTTCAAATATTATGAATATCAAAAGCATAATAGAAGTATTTCCATAAATAAAGGCTTAAATACTTAAAATATATTTATAATAACCAAACAAAATATTGCTTAAATTATTAAGAAATCTTAACAAATAAAATCTATACTATAAGAGTTATTAATTAAGTAGATCTATCTGTTGATATCATGGTAATTTCATGGAAAGGGTATATTTAATGGAATATTGAATAAAATATATTAGACAGGCTTGTAGTATTGAAATAAATTTTTCCTATGTTATAATAGGTTCATATTAATATTAAAAGTTTACAAAAAGGTTACAAAGGTTTTGAAAATTAGCCTATTATAAAGCTAGTCCAAAACAGGAGGTACTTTAATTATGGATAAACCAAATGATACAGGGCTAAAAGCCCAGTCCCTACCCATTGTAGATAGCAAAAATTTCGAAATATATAAGAGCATTAAAAGTAAGGTAATGGAGAGGTATAGTTTCAAAAGAATCCTAATAGGGATTATGCTAGTTGTAATAGCAGGTTTATTGTTAACCACATATAAGATTAACGAGATTAAGACTAGAGCTTTTGTAGTCTACTATGGAGACGAAGAAGTTGGAATAGTTAGAAATCAAGAAGAAGCCTTAAATATATTGACAGAAATAAAAACAGGATTATCCAATACATATAATATAGACATTGTCTTAAATAAAGATATAAGCTTCGAAGATACACATGCAAAAGACAATCTATTAGCGTCACCATCAGAGTTAAAATCCAATATTAAATCTAGGCTTACATTTTTGGTAAGCGGTTATGTTTTACTAGTGGATAATGAAGAGATAGGATATGCTAAAACTAAAGAGGATTTAGAGGAAATAATAGAAGCAATAAAAATCCCTTATTTTGATAGGATAAATGAAAATAGTAAAATTGAAAGAATAGGTTTTATTGAAGATGTAAAGATAGAGAACAAGGACATACCTTTAAACAAATTGAATGATAAGGAAGAATTGCTACAATATATTCAAACAGGTTCAGAAGAGATAAAAACCCACGTAGTAGAAGTAGGAGAAAGCTTATGGACTATAGCTAAAATTTATGATATGTCTGTAGATGATTTAATAGCAGCTAATTCAGATAAAAATCCAGAAAAATTACAAATAGGCGATGAAATCAAACTTTTAGTACCTAAATCTTTATTAACCGTAGAAACTATTGAAGAAGTTCAATATACAGAGAAAACCGATTATGAAGTAAAAATTGAATACGATAAGAATATGTATAAAACAGAAAAAAAGGTAAAAGTAAAAGGTTCAGAAGGTGAAAGTGGGTATGTTGCTAAAATAATTAAACACAATGGAATGGTAGTTGAAAAGGAAATATTAGAAGAAGAAATTATTAAAAAGCCTGTTAATGAATTGGTTGTACAGGGGACTAAGGAACTCCCTAAAACAGCAGCTACAGGAGCATTTTTAATGCCCACAAGAGGTTACGTATCTTCTAGATATGGTATGAGAAATGGAAGAATGCATAGGGGTTTAGATATTGCAGCAAGAGCTGGTACATCTATTAAAGCAGCTGATGGAGGTAAGGTTACCTATACAGGCTGGAAGGGAAGTTATGGAAATTTGGTTGAAATAGACCATGGTAATGGTTATGTTACAAGATATGCCCACTGTAGTACAATAAATGTAAGAAGAGGAGATAGGGTCTATAAAGGTCAGGTAATAGCAAAAGTTGGTAATACAGGTAGGTCCACTGGTTCTCATCTTCATTTTGAAGTTCTTAAAAACGGACGTAACCAAAATCCAGCCAATTTTGTGAGATAAAAAGGAAGGGTACCCTTCCTTTTTTTATTGCATTTTTAAAGGAATATCATTATTTATAATAACCTAAATTTATTTTAACTACCACTTAATCATAGAGCCCTAGGGCTCTTTTTTATTGAAAGAAGTTGAAATATGGTTAATTATTTCTTATTACTTATATTCAACAAAGGTAGCGAAAGGAGTAGAACAATACATTTCCATTGCAATGGAGAAGTTTAATTCATTAGAAAATCGCATAGATTATATAAGAGGTAAAGGATGGGGAGAATCGGAATTTAAATATTAACAAGAAGGGCTTGCTAAAATAGCTTTTAAAGTTATTAAAAAGTCCAAAAAGTCCAAAAGTGGCAAAAATGTATAAATTGTCCAACAAATATTAAGCGGATTATTGATAAAAAGATTTGATTAAATCGAAAATTAACAAGATTCAGTTAAATGAACCATGTATATTACAAGGTTTCATTAATTATTTAGATTATATCCATATTTAATGGCACAAAGATTGCAAGTATAATGATTGAGCAATTGAAAGAAAGGAGGCCAGTCAAAGATTTCGAGGTGCTATTTTTTAAAAAATATCATTGGAGGTGACAAAATGGAATCAACAAAAACCGAATCAATTAATCAACAAAGTCGGGAGAGTTGGGGTAGTAGATTTGGATTCATTATGGCAACTGCTGGTTTTTCAATTGGGTTAGGAAATATTTGGAGATTTCCATATTTAGTTGGAATGAATGGAGGAGGGGCATTTCTATTAGTTTACATAGTAATTTGTGTTTTAATTTGTATACCTCTATTTTTGCAGGAATTAAGTTTAGGAAGGAAATCGCAATTAGAACCTGTAACGGGAATGCGTAAGGTAAGTAAAAAGGGTAGTATATGGGTTTTAATTGGATGGTTTGGTTCAATTGCAGCACTATTAATTATGTCGTATTACATAATGCTTATTGGGTGGATATTTGCATATTTTGTCAAAATGGTTTTAGGTGAATTTAATGGAGCAACAGCCAACGATATAGTTAACATATATGTAAATTTTACAAGTAATCCACTAAAAGTACTAATGTATATAATACCTCCAGCCATAATATTAGGAATAATTGTTACAAGAGGATTACAACAGGGGGTAGAAAAAGCAAGTAAAATTATGATGCCAGCACTATTTTTAATGCTTGGTTTTTTAGCGATTCGTTCAATTACTCTACCAGGTGCAATAGAAGGATTAAAATGGTATTTAACACCTGATATATCTAAAATTAATGGTTCAACAATTCTAGCTGCCCTAGGTCAAGCATTTTTTTCAGTAGGGATAGGAATGGCTGCAGGATTTACCTATGGTAGTTATCTAAAACCAGAATCAGATTTACCTAGTGATGGTATTACTGTAATATTTTTTGATACATTGATTGCTTTTACAGCAGGTCTTGTTATCTTCCCAGCATTATTTGCATTTGATATATCACCAGAAGTAGGGCCTAGCTTAATTTTTAAGACTATGCCATATTTATTCCTTCATGTACCTGCCGGTAATTTCTTTGGCTCACTATTCTTTTTCCTATTAGTTATAGCAGCATTTACAACTGGGATGGCATATATAGAAACCTTATCTGCAACGATGTCAGCATTATGGAAGATTGAAAAGAAAAAAGCAGTTTGGATTTTAATAGTTGTAATTATTATATTAGCGATTCCATCTGTTCTATCACAAGGTCCATGGTCACATATATTAATAATTAACAAAGATATCTTTGATTTTACAGACTATATTTCAGGGAATATAATTTTGACCGCTGGAGCATTGTTATTGTCTATATATACAGCAAAGGTATGGAAATTTGAAGGATTCAGAGAAGAAACAAATATCGGTGCAAAAAAATTTATGATACCTATGTGGTGGAAACCATTTGTTGTCTATTTGATTCCAATAGCGGTTGCAATAATTTTAATAACAGGAATGTTTTAATAAATAATTAATTTGACATCTTTACTATAAAATTTTTAGAGAACTCAAAAATAAGGGAGGTTAAAAAATGGAATTTAAAAAAGACCATGATTATGTTTCAAGTAAACTTGAAATAGGAAAAGAAATATTATATTTAACTAAAGATGAAGTAATTAATATAGGGATTACAGAAAAGGATATTCTTAGTCTTGTTGAGGACGCATTGGTAGCACATGGTAAGAAGGAATATGAAATGCCTGCTAAGATTGGGGTTCATCCTTATGAGGAAGTCTTCTATCATGCTATGCCTGCATATATTCCTTCTAAAAAGGCTCTAGGTGTGAAGTGGATTGAGTGTTATCCTTCTAATCCAACAAAGTTTAATCTACCTCAAACTACAGGGTTGCTTATATTAAATGACATTTTGACAGGATGTCCTATAGCATTGATGGATTCAACTTGGCTAACTGCTATGAGAACTCCTGCAGTTACTGTATTAGCTGCTGCTGCTCTACATGAAGACGCAAAAACTTTTGGAATGTTTGGTTCTGGGGTACAAGGAACAGAACATGTTAAGTATGTTGTACATACATTAAAAAACCTTGAAAAAATTTACATCTATGACAATAGAGAAGAAGCTATGGATAAATTAATAAAAGAAGTTCAACCAAGAATTGATGTTGAAATAATAAAAGGGAAAAACCCAGAAGAAGTTGTAAAAAAATCTGAGGTATTAAGTTCAGCAACTGTTATATTAAGAGATCCACTATCTATAGTTAAAAATGAATGGATATCAAAAGGGCAAACTATTTTGCCTTGTGACTTGAACACATTTTGGGATCCACTTATACCAAAAAAAGCTGATAAGTATATAGTTGATAGTACTGAAGAACATAAATTGTTTGAAGATATGGGTTACTTCCCTGATGGACTACCTAAAATCTATGCACAAACAGGCGAGATAATTGCTGGAATACAAAAGGGCAGAGAGAATAAAGATGAAATAATTGTATGTAGCAATATAGGAATGGCTGTATGCGATATGGTTGTAGGTAGAGAGATATTTAACCGTGCTTTGGATAATAATATTGGAATAAAGTTAAAACTATAACTAGTACATTAAAATAGCAAAACAAGGACATGTCCTTGTTTTGCTTTTTTAATATGATAAAATCTTATATAAAGCATAACAAAGATAAAGGGTTATATGGCTAGAACGATTTATTGTTAAATAGTAATTAATATAATTCATAAAAAAGGTGTTGACAAATTATGAATATAGAAAAATTCAGTAATGAAAGTATTTTGTATGAAATATTTAATTATATTCAAGATGGAATTATTATTGCGAATGCTAATGGAATAATTGAAATGTGCAATAAGCAAGTTAAAACAATTTTTTGCGATTCGAAAGAGATTATTGGGCTGAATATTGAAAAACTTATGCCCAATCTAATTATTAATAATGACGATTATACTCACTATAAAATACCTTCTCTAAAAAAAGAAATTATTGTAAGAAAGAAAACAATATTAAATAAAGGGCCAATATTTGAAGTATACTTTATATCAGAAAGTCAATTTGATTTAGAACTGGTTAAAAGATATGATGAAGCAAAATACATGAGACTACTATATGAAAGTACTTTAGATGCAATTGATGATGGTGTACATATTGCAGATATTAATGGAAACTTGTGTTATATAAACTCAGCACAAGCAGAATTAGATGGATGTAATTCTGAGGATGTTAAGGGAAAACATTGGTTAAATATATATAATCTTAACAAAGATACTTCTTTAGTTTTAAAAACACTTCAAAAAGGTAAGGCTATTTTAAACAAACATCAAAATTACATTACTAAAGATGGGAAACCTGTAAGTATAGTTTGCAATTGTATACCATTGTATGCAAATAATGAAGTTATTGGTTCTGTTGCTATTACTAAGGATTTTAATAAATATAAAGAATATGCAGAAGAAATGTTAATCTTATATGAAAATATAATTAATCAGGAGAGTAATATTAATAGTTTGTTGGATAGAGAAGAATACTACTCCTTTGATGACATATTAGGGCAAAATTATAAAATGTTAGAAAATATTAACTTAGCGAAGTTGGCCTCTAAAACAGAATCATCAATATTAATTTATGGAGAGACAGGAACTGGAAAAGAAATGTTTGCACAGAGTATTCATAGAAATAGCAATCGCTCCAAGGGCCCATTTATTGCAATAAATTGTGCAGCTATACCTGAGAACCTTTTAGAGGGCATTCTCTTCGGTACTACTAAAGGAATATTTACAGGTGCAATTGATAGAATAGGTTTAATTGAACAAGCTAATGGTGGCACATTATTTTTAGATGAGATTAACTCAATGCCATTAAATCTGCAAAATAAAATACTCAGGGTTGTAGAAGAAAAAAAAATAATGAAATTGGGTGAAAACAAGGAAAAAAATATCGATGTTCGATTTGTTAGTAGTTGTAATATGGAACCGGTTGAATCAATTGACAAAGGAATGTTAAGAAGTGATTTATTTTATAGGTTAGCTGTAGTATATTTGTCGATTCCACCATTAAGAAAACGTTTAGATGATTTAGAACTTCTTATTAAATATTTCATTAATTATTATAATAAGAAAATGGGTAAAAATATTATAGGAATTGATGAACAGGTTATGAAATGTTTTTATAAGTATAGTTGGCCTGGAAACATAAGACAACTTAAACATTGTATTGAATCATCAATGACTTTTGCCATAAAAGAAAATACAATTACTTTTAAACATTTGCCGAAATACATAAATTTAGCATCTGATTTTGATGAAAATTACAAGATTTATAGTGAATGTCAAGAAAATATTTTTGAAAAAATAGAAAATGAAGAAAAAAATAGAATCATAATCGAATTAAAAGCAAGTGGTGGGAATATTGCTCAAGCTGCAAAAAAATTAGGAATGAGTAGGCAAAAATTACATTATAGAATAAAAAAATATGGTTTAATTTAATACGATATACCAAAAGGACGGTTGCCCGCCCTTTTAAATCCTAGAATCCAGTAAAAATAGTATAATTAAAATCATAATAATATTCTCAAATAATTCTCCTCCAAAATCAGTAGATTTTGGGGGGGTATTATTTGTTAAGTTATCTTTTCCATCATCAAATAGTAATTTTAAGTTTAACAATCCAGCACCTTGCAAATCTATCGATTCCTTTAAGTCTATACAGGAAGACATCAACCTTTTCTTCACATTCTTAGAAGTAAGAGAAGCTTCTTTATTCAATAATAACGCTACAGCACCAGATATGAAAGGTGTGGCCATGGAAGTACCACTTAAAGCCTTATACTCATCTAAATTAGTATTAGATAGGGAATTGATATTTACGCCTGGTGCAACTATATCAGGTTTTGACAACCCTTCATTTGTTGGACCTCTACTTGAAAAGGAGGCAATAACATCATCTGTTAAATCTATAGTTCTTTTATCATCAATAGCACCTACTGTAATTACATTAGGACTAATACCTGGAGATAAAATAGTCTTTCCGCTAGGGCCACTGTTTCCTGCTGCAGCTACAACTATTATTCCAGCTTTTTCTGCTTCAGCTACAGCTTTACATAAAGGATCCTTTGTGCAATTACTAGACGCTGGACTTCCAAAGGATAGATTCAATACTTTAGTATTATACTGCTCTTTAGTTTCAATTACATAAGATATGGCAGCAATGATATTAGAGGTATTACCACTGCCAGCACTATCTAAAGCTTTAATAGCCAAAATATTAGACTCTGGAGCTATACCTGAATACTTCCCCCTAGAAGAATAGCCATTTCCCCCTATTATCCCTGCCACATGAGTACCGTGGCCATTATCATCATAGGGAGTAGATTTATTATTAACAAGATCTTTAAATCCAACAATTCTATTAATTGGGCTTGTTAAGTCTTGATGAGGTGCAACTCCTGTATCTATTACTGCAACGGTTATTCCTTTTCCTTTAAATCCTTTTTCATGAGGGAAATACCCACCCATAGTTGGAACAGCTATATCCAATTGGGTGAATACTTTGGAATCAAAACTAATATATTCAATATCAGGACTATTTGCCAATCTATAGATGATATCTGTACTTAAGTTACAGGCAACTCCATTAATTATGGGTAAGGGTCCTTTAACTTTTGCAGACAGATTTATAATTCCATCTTCTAGCCTATTATCCTTTTCTTTTAATTGAACAATTACAGGCAGTTCTTCTTTTGATTGAGATATAATTTTAGCACTTAATATAGGGCATATTTTAGAACCACTCATTCTTCTCATATAAAACCACCTTCCTTGTTCTATCCTATGCATGATAATTATAAAATGTGCTAAAATAAAAAGCCCTTTAAAGGGCTTTTTTTCTCAAAAACAATTTATATACTTCACCAACTACAAGAGGCAAAAATGCGTGTAATAATACTATTTGCCAATCCATAAAACCTAGAGGATAGGTATCAAAAATTGGTTGGAGAAATGGTAGATATATTACAATAAGTAATAGAACGAAAGAAACTAAAGTTGCATAGGTTAATGTTCTGTTAGAAAACACGCCTATTTCAAATATAGTATGTTTTTCAGATCTACTGGAATAAGCTCTTAACAATTCGGCTGTAATTAAGGTTGCGAAAGTTACAGTTCTTGCAACAATTATATTTTCTTCACCATAAGTTTTTAATCCCCATCTATATGCTAATAATGATCCTAAAGCAATAGCTATACTTTGAACTATTATACCCCTGACCATTCCCTTATCTAATATAGGTTCATCTGTGTTCCTAGGTGGAATTTTCATTATTTCAGCTTCTCCCTTTTCTACACCTAAAGCTAAGGCTGGAAAACTATCGGTTATAAGGTTTAACCATAATAATTGGATTGGAATAAGTGGAACTTCTAATCCAAGGAGAATACTTAAAGATACTATTAAAATTTCTCCAATATTACAGGACAATAAAAAGAATACAAATTTTTTAATGTTACTATATATTATTCTACCTTCTTCTACAGCAGCTACAATGCTTGCAAAATTATCATCAGTTAAAATAACTTCAGCTGTATTCTTTGCCACATCAGTTCCTGTAATTCCCATAGAGACACCAATATCAGCTCTTTTTAGGGCTAGTGCATCATTGACTCCATCTCCTGTCATAGCAGTAATCTCTCCATTTGCCTTTAACGCATTAACTATACGTACCTTATGTTCTGGAGAAACTCTTGCATAAACACTTTTTTCTTTTACCAGTTCTCTCAAATCATCATCAGAAACTGAATCCAATTCTTTTCCCATAATAGCCTCATCTTCATGTTGTGCTATTCCTAATTCTTTAGCGATAGCAAAGGCTGTTTCCTTATAGTCTCCAGTAATCATAACTGCCTTAATTCCTGCTTCTTCACATTTTTTTATAGCCTCCTTGGCTTCTTCTCTAGGCGGATCAATCATGCCTACTAGTCCAACAAAAATCATATTATTTTCAATAGATTCTGATGAAACTTCATTAGGTAGACTATCATACTCTCTAAAAGCAAAGGCTAAAACTCTTAAAGCTTTTCGTGAAAACTTACTGTTTATATTTAATACTTCTTCTTTTAATTCATTAGTAAAAGGAACTACTTTACCATCAATATAAATACTATTACTCCTATTAATAACTATATCTGGTGCTCCTTTAGTAAATGATACCAATTTATTAGGGATGAAATTTTTATGAATTGTAGTCATCATCTTTCTATCAGAGTCAAAGGGAATTTCTTCTATCCTTGGAAATATGTTGTTCATATCATCTCTTAGCAGGTTTCCTTTACCAGCTAAGGTCACTAAAGCACCTTCAGTAGGATCTCCTAATATTCTATAACCTTCATCTGTTTCATCTAACATTGCATCGTTACATAGAACACCAATGGATAGTAAAGTATTTAAGTTTGCGGATTTTTCTGGAGATAATGGAGTATCATCAATCTTAAATTCTCCTATTGGGTCATAGCCAATACCCGTAACATCTAATATTTTATGGTTAGTGTAAACTTTAACAACAGTCATTTCATTTTGAGTTAATGTTCCTGTCTTATCAGAACAAATTACTGTAGTACAGCCCAAAGTTTCAACAGCTAATAATTTTTTTACAATAGCGTTTCTCTTAACCATTCTGTTCATGCCTAATGCTAGAACTATAGTTACAATAGCTGGCAAACCTTCTGGGATAGCTGCTACTGCTAAACTAATAGCAACCATAAACATATCTAATATATCTCTTCCTTGAAGGATACCAATGCCAAATACTAAAGCACATACTACTATACAAGCAATGCCCAAATATTTTCCTAATTCATTCAGCTTTTTTTGTAAAGGAGTGGTTTCATCTTCAAAGGTTTGAATCATAGTTGCAATCTTACCTATTTCAGTACCATGTCCTGTTTCAACAACTATTCCTTTACCTCTACCATAGGTAACAATGGTACTCATATATGCCATATTTGTTCTATCTCCCAAAGCTATTTCCTGGTCAAATATAGCATTTGCATCCTTTTCTACAGGGACGGATTCACCAGTTAAGGAAGCCTCTTCTACTTTCAAATTAGAGGATTCTATTAATCTTAAATCAGCAGGAATAATGTCTCCAGATTCTAATAGGACTACATCACCTGGTACTAAAGTGTTAGCAGGAACTATGGTAGCAGATTCACTTCTTATGACTTTAGCATTAGGGGCAGCCATCTTTTTTAACGCTTCTAAAGATTTTTCTGCCCTACCTTCTTGATATAAACCTAAAAATGCATTAATAATTACTATGGCTAATATCACAACAGAATCGGTTTTTTCTCCAACTATGAAGGATATGATACTGGCTATTATCAATATAATTACTAGAAAGTCATTAAATTGTGCAATTATCTTTGATAATAAACTTTTTTTTGCTTCCTCCTTTAATTCATTGAAACCATATTTTTTTAAACGATTTTCAGCTTCTTCATTGGAAATACCAGTTTGATTATTGGTATTTAATTCAGATAATAAGCCCTCAATATTTTTTTCATACCATTCCATTATAAGTCATTCCTTTCTCTGTTTACATTAGTATACCACCTAGAATAAAAAATAAATACAATTCTGTTAGTTTGTGGTAAAGGTTGAACATTTAGAGTAGAGTTGTTAAAATATAATATGTCAAATAAAAAGACCTTTGTTTAGCCATTAGTGACTAAACAAAGGTCTTGCTACCTAAAGTTTACAGGATAGTTAGCCGGGATTGCTCCGGATTGACGACTAACTATTTAATTAGCTACTCCCCTCTGTTGAACTCAATTATATAATATATATAGGACAATTTCAATAGCAATTATAATTAAATTGGAAGGGGTTTTATTTAAATATGGGTTTGACAAGTTTAATTTATTATTAGATAATTTAGGCATGGGGGTAGTGTAGACACTTCATTAGAAAAGTATTTAGATTTAAGTAAGTGTGTTCATTAAACATTCATTAGACAAATGGAGTGATATTTATGAATAGAAACATATTAGTAGTAGACGATGAGAAGTCCATCGCAGATATTGTAAAGTTTAATTTGGAAAAGGAAGGATACATTGTTAACTTGGCTTTTGATGGAGAAGAAGCAATAGAAGAAGTTCACAGGATACAGCCAGATTTAATAGTTTTAGATGTTATGCTTCCTAAAAAAGATGGATTTCAAGTTCTCAAAGAGATTCGAAAGGATTATAAAATACCAATTCTAATGCTTACAGCAAAAGAGGATGAGGTAGATAAAGTGTTGGGTTTAGAATTAGGTGCAGATGATTATATTACAAAACCCTTTAGTATGAGGGAGTTAGTAGCGAGAGTAAAGGCAAACTTAAGAAGAGTTGAATTTTCGAATAATGAATTAAATAATGGAGACATATTAGAAATTAGAGATTTACTTATCAATTTTAACAAATACGAAGTACAAAAAAGAGGACAAGTTATTGAGCTTACTCTTAGAGAGTTTGAGCTGTTAAAATTTTTGGCTTCCAGTGTAGAACAGGTATTTACAAGGGAACAATTGCTAGAAGAAGTATGGGGATATGAATACTACGGAGATATTAGAACTGTAGATGTTACAATTAGAAGGCTTAGAGAGAAGATAGAGGACAAGGATGGAGAATATAAATATATAATGACAAAAAGAGGAGTAGGATATTATTTCAGGAGGGGCTAGCCCATGTTTACAAGTATTAGATGGAAATTTATCATAGTGTATTTTTTGCTTGTATTTATGGCTATGGTAATAGTAGGAGTCTTCATAGTTCAAAGGTTTGAAGCACAACAACTTAATAATAGAGTAAATACCATGATAAAACAAATAGAATCCATTATTAGTACTTCCAGCTATTTATCAGAGGATAATTGGAGTCTAGTTTATAAAGAAATTCAGAAAACTTTAAATGAATGGAGATTTGATGGATCTGAGACCCTTTATGTTATCCACGATGAAAACATACCTAAAATAATAGCCTCTTCCCATAGCAATTATGAAAAAATTAGAGGGCAAAATGCTTTAGTTTATTTAGATCCTACCTTAATCTTGGACGCTTATAGAGGTGAAAAAAGCCCAAGGATCACAAAAGATGCAAATGAGAATACTACATTTCAACATTTAGCATATCCAGTACTAAATGAAGTAGGTCAGGTTAAAGGTGTTTTATATATGACCAGTGACTTACAAGATGTATATAAAACTATTGATGATTCTAAAAAGATATTGACTAGTGCCACTATGTTAGCTTTAGGAATAACCGTAGTATTAGGTTTTTTAATTGCTAGTAGTATAACTGAACCAATTAGAGATGTAACCAAGAAAGCTGAAAGAATGGCAAAAGGTGATTTTGACCAATTTGTTGAGGTGAAATCCGATGATGAAATGGGACAACTAGCCAGTATGTTTAACTACCTTACTTTAAAATTGAAAGATACAATTCAAGAGATGGACCTAGAAAAAAGCAAATTAGACACTATATTTAATTATATGGCAGATGGAGTTATAGCAGTTGATGTAAAGGGACATATTATCCATGCTAATCCCATTGCAATAGATATACTTGATTTAGAACAGACTATGAATGAGGAATTTACTCATAACAAAGTTTTTGCCATGGATAAAATAAACATAAAAAACATAGATTATCAAGATTTATACAGCCTTGAAGGGGATGAAATAGTCGAGATAAAAAACATTGTATATAGGATTAAATATGCACCTTTTCGTAATGAAAAAAATAATATTGGTGGAATAATAATAGTGTTCCAGGATATTACTGAACAGCATAAACTAGATAATATGAGAAAGGAATTTGTTGCAAATGTTTCCCATGAATTAAAGACACCAATAACCACTATTAAATCCTATACTGAAACTTTGATGGATTATGGGGATATAGATGAAGAACTATCTAAGAAATTTTTATATGTAATAGACAATGAATGTGATAGGATGGCACGTATAGTTAGAGATTTACTTCAACTTTCTAATCTAGATTATAATAAAACTAAATGGCATAAAGTTAATTGTACATTAGAAAAATTGATTAAGGACGTTTGCTTAAAGCTTGAATTCTCCTTTAAAGAAAAAAACCAAGAGCTAAATTTAAACATTGAAGAAAAATTACCAAGTATTGTAATAGATAAAGATGGTATAGAACAGGTTATACTAAATATAGTATCAAATGCAATTAAATATACTCCTAATAATGGTAGAATTAATGTATCAGCAAAATATTTTGATGATAATAATATTATTATCACAGTAGAGGATAATGGTATTGGAATACCAAAAGAGGATAAAAACAGAATTTTTGAAAGATTTTATAGGGTTGATAAGGGAAGAAGTAGGGATTTAGGTGGAACAGGGTTAGGTTTATCCATTGCAAAACAGATAGTAGAAGCTCATGGTGGAGAAATAAAATTAAAATCTGAATATAATGTAGGCACTGAAGTAGAAATAGTCTTACCTATAACTACTAGCCTGTAATTCAATTTTAATTAGCTTGTAATATATTTGTAATATAATTATTGTATAATGTTATTGTCCCCTATTGTATGATGAAGGAGGTAAAGCTATGTGGAAAAAATTAATGACCAGTTTAGTTGTCATGATAATAATTCTTTTTATATCAACAGTTGGATTTGCAGCATCCACAAATAATACAAGGCCAAGATTTGATAAGGTCGATATAACTAAATATCAGGTAATTACACCAGAAAATGATTCCTCCGCTACTACTAAAAAGGTAGTGTTAATATCTGGTAAAGCTCCGGAAGGTACTAGTATTGTTATAGATGTATATGGGGCAATAGATTTGACAGGTAAGAATTATTCATTGACTAAATTACCTGACAAAGATGCCTACACTCATATTTCAACAAAAACTATTAAATCTGGAGCAGTTGGTTTTGGAGAAGAAATAGAATTGATTCTTGGGATTAATAAAATTATTATTACTTTTGATGTAAATGAGGTACCTTCAGTAGAAAAAATTCTCTATTGTTATGAGGTAGCACAAGCAGTGGATAATTTAAGAAGTTTGCCAATATCGCCTACTATTAAATAAAATACCATTGATTTGAGGAGATGATAAATTGTGTTTAAAGAAAGAGTTAAGACTTTCCTACTCCTATCTTTGGTATTTATTAGTGTGTTTTTGACAAGACGATTATGGATTCAGATGCCCTATGAAATATTACCAATTTTTCAAAAAGAGGAAGCTTTATCTGCTAACTATTTACTTACAGATATGATAAAACCTGATAAATATTTACTGAATTTTGATGAAAAAAACCATACAATTTTTCATAATGATGATAATAATAATCTATGGACAAGCGCTCGCTCTTCTTTGGCAGATATCCTGTCTTCTAATAATATTAAGACGGAAATCTTATCTACTGAGGAATTCTTAACGTATCATAAAAAGAAGTCCATAGTTTTTTATTTTCCTGAAAAATTTAGCACTTATATATTAGCTAGGTCGTTAGATGTAGTGAAACCTAATAATATTACAGAAAAGATGACAAATATTGATAATATATATTTTTATTTAGGCAGGGAAGAGCCCTATGTGGTATTTAGCGATGGAAATGAGCATCTAAAGGTTTATGATTTAAATATAGATTTAGGAAATGTTAAAAATAAATTAAAGATAATAGAAGAAAAAGATTATACTTTCTACTATCCTATTAGAGAGACTTTAAATATCGATAGTGATATATATATTACCTATAGGATGTCTAAAAACATGCCCTTAGTTTATGTAGAAAACGAGCTAGATATTGATGATATTGAAGAAGTTAGAAGTATTGCAGAAATGTTTTTCAAAAAGAATATAGATTATATTAGAGAAATAGTTGAAAACAATGGTTCCATATTATATGTGTACAACCAGAAGGTTTTAAAAATAAATAGAGATGGTCTATTGGAATATTTTAGTCCATTAGAGGAACCAGTAAAGGAGAGAAATCTTTATATCAGTTTAAATACAGCTTCTGAATTTTTATCAAGTTATATGGGCGTTCCAAAGGATTTGTATTTATCTAAAATTGAAGAAATAGAATCTGAGCAGAATTTAGGCTATAAATTGACTTTCAATTATAGGATAAGGGGAATACCTATTGTTTTAGGTAAAGATATTGTAGAAGATTTTATTCAAATAGATGTTTTTAATGAACATATTAGGAATTATAAAAGATTTATTAGAAGAGATATGAATATAAAGGTTCAGGATATGGCAGAGGCTAGCCAAATGTTTTCAGCTTTTGACATAATAAATGCCAACTACCAATTGCTAGAAAAAGGATATATACAGGACAATAAGGTTGTTATTGAAGATATAAAAAGTGAGGAGCTACGTGAAGAAATTTTATCCTCTATTATAGATATTTCTTTAGCATATTTAGATCCTTGTCTTAATAAAAACAAGGAAGAGTTAGTTGCAGTATGGCTATTAAAAATTGGAGACAGAACCTATGCTTTTGATGTATATAGTGGTAATTTGGTACTTAGTAGAAAACAATAACTAATTTTGGATGGTGAAAAGGAATGGATTGGTCAAAGGCTAAGACCATATTAATAGTGGCTTTTATTGTTACAAATATATTATTAGTTTATGTAATAATAGGTGAGAAACATGTAAATGAGCCTACTATTAAAGATGAATTTATAGATGAGGCAATCGAACTTTTAAAAGACAAAAATATAACTGTTTCTACACAGATACCAAAAGACATACCTCATCTAAATACTATGGTAGTGGAATACGAGTATGTAAGTATAGAAGAGTTAAATAGGAATTATTTTGATAATAATGGAATTATTGAGCAAGATGAAGAAAGTCTAGGCCAAATTGTTAAAGATGACGAATCCATTCTACTAATAAATAATAGGTTTATTATCTATGAAAACAAGAAAGAAAGAGAAATATATAAGGATTTAGATAAAGATAAAGCAATTCAATTATCAGAAGAATTTATTAATAAGGGAAAATTTAATACATCAGATATGGAATTAACCTTTATCAAAGAAGAAAAGGATACTTTTTATATAGAGTATTCAAAAATACATGGAGATATATTTGTTGAAAGAACCTTTACTAACCTTCAAGTAGACAAAAGGGGAGTTAAAAGATTTGAGAGGTTGTGGTTAAACAAGAAGGATTTAGGAGATGTAGAAATATATATTAGTACTGCACCTAAATCCATATTGACTTTACTTGGAATGCAAGAAGTCTATGGAAAGACTATTACAGATATTTCTCTTTGCTATTATTTTGACCCTGAAAAGCATGAATATTTAGGAGAGCCTAAAGAAGCTAAACGGGGAAGAGCTATCCCAGCATGGAGAATCCAATTTGATGATGGATATAAAGTGTTTATTGATGAATACTAGGAGGAAGAATCGATTGGTTCTTCTTTTTTAATTATATATAATATATACTATAAATATAATGAAAACAATAATTTGTATTGGAGTGAATAGAAATGGGGATAAAATTTTGTTCCCTATCTAGTGGCAGTAGTGGCAATTGTCAATATATAGAAACGGATAGGATTAAAATATTGATAGATGGTGGTTTAAGCGGGAAAAAGATAGAAGGATTGTTATCATCTATAGATGTTTGTCCCACTACCATAGATAGTATACTGGTAACCCATGAACATATTGACCATATAAGGGGAGTAGGTGTTCTTTCTAGAAGGTATAATATTCCTATTTATGCTAATGAGAAAACTTGGATGAAGATGGAAGGGGTTATAGGTGAAATAAAGAAGAGGAATATTAAAAAAATTGAATCCAATAAAGATTTTCAATTGGGGGATTTAGATGTCCATTCTTTTAAAGTATTCCATGATGCAGCAGAACCCGTGGGCTATTGTATTTATCATAAGAATATTAAAATAAGTATTATAACCGATACTGGTTGGGTAAATGATAATATGAAGAAAGTAATTAAAGGCTCATCACTATATCTAATGGAATCTAATCATGATATTAAAATGCTTAAAGAAGGAAAATATCCTTGGTATTTAAAGAAGAGAATATTAAGCACTGAAGGACATCTATCTAATTTAGATGCAGGAAAAACTTTATCTGAAGTATTAACAGGTAATGGTGAAATAGTATTATTAGCTCATTTAAGTAAAGAAAATAATAGACCTTCTATTGCCCATGGTACAGTTCGAGAGTGTATGGAAGACTATGGAATAAACGTGCATAGGGATATCGCTTTGGATTTAACGCATAGGGATAGGGCAACTAGGGTATATACCTTGTAGGTGATTGGAGGAAATAATATGTATTATGAAAGGCCGCCTAGGAGAAGAGGAATATTTTCATATTTTATTGTTGCATTAATTGCAGCTATTATTGGAGGATTAATTAGCGCTTATATTGCACCTACTTATCTTTATGAGAAAGTAATTCCAATACCAGAGATTTATAATAGAGAGGTATCTCCGAATATTGAGCAGCAAATAGAAATTACACCATCTGATAATATATCACCAGTTGAAGCAGTAGCAAAAAAGGCTATGAGTTCTGTAGTGGGAATAACCACTATCCAGGTACGACGAGAATTTATTTGGGAAAGAGAAATGCAAGGGTTAGGTTCAGGGGTAGTTGTAAATCCCAATGGGTATATACTTACAAATTCCCATGTTGTTGGAGATGGAGATGCAAAAGAAATTAAAGTATTATTTGAAAATGGAGATACAATACCCGGTAAGGTGTTGTGGAATGATGTAGCTTTAGATTTAGCAGTAGTAAAGGTTGAAGCAAGTGGGTTACATACAGCTGATCTAGGAGATTCAGATTCTTTAGTTGTAGGAGAACTAGCTGTAGCTATAGGGAATCCTTTAGGATTAGACTTTCAAAGGACTGTTACTTCCGGTGTTATATCAGGGTTAGATAGAACAATTAGAATGAGTCAATATAATGTTTTAGAAGGATTAATTCAAACGGACGCTTCTATTAATAGAGGAAATAGTGGTGGTCCTCTTTTAAATAGTAAAGGTGAGGTAATAGGAATTAATACCGTAAAGATTGGAACTCAAGTTGGTGAAGGATTGGGATTTGCAATTCCAATTAATGTAGCAAAACCGATTATTGATGAGATAATCAATAAAGGCGATTTTAAAGTCGTATATTTAGGCATTGCTGGAACTGAAGTCGAAAGATATGAGAGAGAATGGGGAGTAGACCTATATATTGACAAAGGAGTTATAATAGAGGAAATACCTCCTAATACACCTGCTGATAGAGCTGGGCTAAGACCTGGAGATATAATTGTTAAAATAGATAATCAAGAGATTGAAAGTATAAACCAAATAAGAAAGATATTGTATAAGTATAAAAAAGGAGATAAGGCTAAACTAACAATAATTAGAAGCGGAAAAGAAATAATAGTTGATATTGTGTTTACAGAGATAAGATAACATAATAAAGGCTTGACAAATTTGTCAAGCCTTTATAAACAATGATTTTTTGCACATACTATAGAGGATCCTCTATAGTACCCCATACTTTTCAAATGAGTGGAGCTGATTAAATGTATGTAGTTTGTAATGAACATTTGGAAAATGCAATAGAAGATTTTGTTGAAACCTATGAACAACCACCGGATATATATGAGTTAGAAAAGGTTTCCTTCACTGACTGGGCTAGTCCTCATAGTTGTAGTTATTGTGAAAACTTACCTAAATACATAGTAGTTTAATATTTTAAGGAGGGTTTTATGTGAAAGTTTTTGATTTAGGAAGGGTACCAATAAAATCTTGGGCTAATGAAGTAGAAGATGAGGCTCTTCAACAAGCTATCAATCTTTCAAATTTACCCTTTGCATATTCTCATATTGCATTAATGGCAGATGCTCATGTAGGATTTGGAATGCCAATAGGTGGTGTTTTGGCTTCAAAGGGTGTCATAATTCCTAATGCAGTAGGGGTTGATATTGGATGTGGAATTGTTGCAGCAAAGACTGATATTAAAAATATTGACATAGAACAGATTGAAAATATTGTGGACAAGGCTCATAGAACAATACCTCTAGGATATAAACATCATAAAAATCCAAGAGAATGGAAAGGATTTAATAATCCCCCAAATTCAAAAGTTGTATTACAAGAATTAGAAGCAGCTAGATACCAACTTGGAACTTTAGGTGGTGGTAATCATTTCATGACCATGGAACAAGGCAGCGATGGATATGTGTGGTTAATGGTTCATTCTGGTAGTAGAAATTTTGGGTATAAAATAGCCAATTACTATAATAAAATAGCTAGTAAAACAAACAAAGAAACTGGATTAACTCCACCGAAACAAGACTTAGCAGGTCTTTATATTGATTCAGAAGAGGGACAAGAATATTTTACAGCTATGAATTATGCCCTTGATTTTGCCAAAGAAAATAGAAAACAATTATTAGAACAATTTTACAATATATTTAGACAAGAAACTAATTCTACTGAGATTATACAAAAAATAAGCATTCACCATAATTATGCAGCCATAGAAACTCATTTTGGTGAAGAAGTTATTATTCATAGAAAAGGAGCTATTAGAGCTGAATTAGGAGAATTAGGTATTATCCCTGGTTCTATGGGAACACCTTCCTATATAGTGGAGGGATTAGGAAATGAAGAAAGTTTTAAAACTTGTTCTCATGGGGCTGGTAGAGTAATGTCCAGAAAAATGGCTAATAAAATCATAACTAGAGAGATGGCTGACCAGGCGATGAAAGGTATTATCCATAAGGGCTGGAGGGGAGATTTATCTGAAGCACCTATGGCATATAAAGATATTAAGGAAGTAATAGAAAATCAGAAAGATTTAGTAAATCCAGTGGTGAAGTTGACGCCTTTGGGAGTAGTTAAGGGATAGTTTAGAAATAATTTTTCAAAAACCATATAAAACTCTTATTTATATATAAGAGTTTTATATGCTATTTTTTTTATATTTTGGTATAATACTATCTATAACCATAGATTTTGAGGAGGCAAAAATGAGAATATTATTGGTAAATGATGATGGTATTCATGCTGATGGAATTCGAATATTAGCTAAAACATTGGAAAAGGACAATGAAGTAATTATAGTAGCACCAGAACACCAGAGAAGTGCTCAAAGTCAGGCTATAACAATATCCAAATCTATTATTGTTAAAGAGATAGAAATAGATGGGCTAATGTCAAAAGCCTATAGCATATCAGGTACACCAGCAGATTGCGTAAGGATAGCTTTAGACAAACTAATAGAGAAACCTATAGATTTGGTTATATCTGGGATAAATATGGGATTAAATGCTGGCATGGACATATTATATTCAGGTACAGTATCTGCAGCTATAGAGGCTAATATATATAAACTTCCTGCTATGGCGTTATCAGCAGAGTGGATAGATGGTAAAATTGATTATTATCTAGCTGCAGAACATGGAAAACATATTTTGGAAAAAGTAAAAGATGATTTTACTAAAAATAATATTATACTTAACATAAATACTCCATATGTTGAAAATAAAAAGGTTGAGGGAGTTAAGGTGTGTAAAATTGGTGATGTAATTTATGATTATTATATTATAGAAAACAAAGGAGATAATGGAGAAAAAACATTAAAACTTAAAGGCAGAAAGGATGTTGAATTTGAAGAGGGTACAGATAGATATTATCTATCTCAAGGATATGTAACCATAACGCCCCTTCACTATGATTTAACAAACTTTAATCTATTGGATAAGGTTGAGAGTTGGCTATAGATAAATATTATAATTAGTAAAAAACCAATGTGATATTTTCTAAGTTATGGGTATATAGCTAAGTGTATGAGCAATTTTATAAAACATAAGGGGGAATAATTTTGAAATCTTTGAAAGGAACGAAAACAGCAGAAAATCTAATGAAATCATTTGCAGGTGAATCTCAAGCCAGAACTAGGTATACATATTATGCATCACAAGCAAGAAAAGAAGGCTATGTGCAAATATCTAATATATTCCTAGAAACTGCAGAAAATGAAAAAGAACATGCTAAAAGGTTTTTTAAGTTTTTAAATGAAAGCTTAGAAGGAGAAATGGTAGAAATAAATGCAGACTTTCCAGTGGCTTTAGGGAATACTAAATCAAATTTATTAGCTGCTGCAGAAGGAGAAAAGGAAGAATGGACAGAGCTTTATCCAACTTTTGCAGATATAGCTGATGAAGAAGGATTCCCACAAATAGCCTATGTGTGGAGAGAAATAGCGGAAGTTGAAGAACGTCATGAAATTAGATACAGAAAGCTATTAGCAAATGTTGAAAAGAACAAAGTATTTGAAAAGGATGAAGAAGTAGAATGGAAATGTAATAACTGTGGGTATATTCATAAAGGTAAATCTGCACCTGAAAAATGTCCAGCATGTGCCCATGCAAGAGATTATTTTGAAGTATTTGTTGAAACATACTAAAATAAAAAAACTATAGACACTATTTAGTGTCTATAGTTTTTTTTACGTAATAAATAATAGTTTTGGGGAAAATAAATGATATAATAAAAATTATGTGTAAAATATATTTGGAGGTTATAAAGAACAGTGAATATAACAATTATAGCAGTTGGAAAAATTAAAGAAAAATATATGACAGAAGGGATTAAAGAATTTTCAAAACGGCTTTCAAGGTACTGCAATCTTAGAATAATTGAAGTAGAAGACGAAAAGGCTCCTGAAAATCTTTCGAAAAAAGATATGGAGATTATAAAGAATATAGAAGGTAGGAAGTTATTATCTAAAATTCCCCAAAATTCCTTTATTATTTCCCTGGAAATAGAAGGTAAGGAAATTTCCTCAGAAGAACTGTCGAAAAAAATGGAAGATTTAATGGTAAGCGGGATAAATCACATCACATTTATTATAGGAGGATCGCTAGGTTTATCCCAGGAAGTTAGAAGTACAGCTAATTACAAGCTATCTTTTTCAAAGATGACATTTCCCCATCAATTGATGAGGATTATATTATTAGAGCAAATATATAGAGGGTTTAGGATTATGAGAGGTGAACCGTATCATAAGTAGGACAAGCTATGGGTTATAGGATAATACTTAAGGGGTTACCATAAAATAGGAATAAGTGGTATAATACGAATAAGTAGAATTATGTACAGTAAAGATTTTTATGTTAGATGGAGGAGAATAGATGAGAAAAGTTATTAAAAATATCATAATAATCTTTGCTATTACTCTTATAGGTGTCTGGATTGTATTAAAAATACCATTTGCAACTGATATAAATTAGATAATAACCGCAAAAAAATATGAAAACGGAAGTGCAGTTCAAGAAACAGTAGTTAATATAGACGGTACAAGGAGTAATTACTTGTTTGCGGATGAACAGAACTTTAATGGTCAATTTTATATTGATTACTGTTATATTATGCACAACATGGAGCAAACTTTTATCAATGGGGTATAATAAATATATATTATATTATTTCAAAAAGAATGATGGAATTTTTCAAAAGAATACCTGTTTTAGGAGGGGAATATGTTATTTGATATAGATGATATAAGAAGAGCATTACAAGAAGATAATATACAGTGGAGTGGTCATGTTCTAACTAGAATGCAGCAAAGGGAAATTAAAATAAAAGATGTTATAAAGTGTGTCTTGATTGGAGAGATTATAGAATACTATTCTTCAGATTATCCATTTCCAAGTTGCCTTATAGCTGGAAGATGTGATAATGATAAAGTTCTTCATGTAGTATGTTCATTGGGA
>NZ_PPXX01000049.1 GCF_021655075.1 Clostridium sp. Cult2 | reverse complement strand
TATCAAATTTGAAAAATTATTATCTAAATTAAATCTAAATTTTCTTGTCAGATCAGAGTAATCAAACTTACTTAAAGCACAAAATTTATTACAGTCTCCATTTTCATCTATATATTTCTCCACATCTTCTGCTGTAGGTAAGCTTAGTATTTCATCTAGCATAGATTCTATTTCCTTTTTAGATGTGTTATTTATTATATATCTTGCTTTTAGTATAGATGATGGGCTCATACTAAACTCATCTAATCCCATGGCTAATAATAAAGGTATTAGTTTTTCATCTCCTGCTGCTTCTCCACACATACCAACCCATATACCTGCTTTATGACCATTTTCTATGGTCATCTTAATAAGTTTTAGTACTGCCGGATGATATTGACTATATAGATGGGATATATCCTGATTACCTCTATCTACAGCCACTGTGTATTGAATCAAGTCATTTGTTCCAATGCTAAAGAAGTCAACTTCTTTTGCAAATACATCGGAATGGACGGCTACAGCTGGTATTTCTACCATTATACCTACTTCAATATCTTCATTAAATGGAATATTTTCTTTTCTCAGTTCACTCTTTGCTTCCTCAAGTATCTTTTTAGCCTCTCTTATTTCTCTTATATTGGATATCATAGGAAACATAATTTTAATATTGCCAAAAGCAGAGGCTCTTAATAAAGCTCTCAATTGAGTTTTAAATATATCTACTCTATCTAGGCAGAGTCTAATAGCTCTATAGCCTAAAAATGGATTCATTTCCTCTGGAAGGTTCAAATAAGGAATATCTTTATCCCCACCAACGTCTAAGGTTCTTATTACAACTGGCTTCCCTTCTAATCTTTCAGCTACTATTTTATAGGATTCAAATTGTTCTTCTTCTGTGGGTAATCTATCGCTATCCATGTATAGAAATTCTGTTCTATATAATCCTATACCTTCTCCGTCATTTTCTATAACCTTATCTACATCCTTAGGAGTACCAATGTTTGCTGCTATTTCAACTTCTATTCCATCTTTTGATATACTCTCTTTGCCTTTCATTTCTTTTAACTTTAATTTGAACTCTTCGTAATCCTTTTTTTCCTTTTCATAAATTTTTATATCTTCAGGGGAGGGATTCAATAATACTAATCCTTCTCCTCCATCGATTATCATAAAGTCTCCATTCTTTGCTAAATTAGTTATGCCTTTTACTCCTGCTACTGCTGGGATTTCTAAAGTTCTAGCTATAATAGATGTATGAGAAGTTTTCCCACCAAATTCTGTTACAATACCTATTACCATTTTTTTATTCATTTGAGCAGTATCAGATGGGGTCAAATCTTCAGCTATTATAATAGATTCTTCTTTTATAGATCTAAGATCAGTACTTTCAACTCCCGATAATATTCTTAATAATCTCTTAGATACATCCTTTAAATCCAAAGCTCTTTCTTTTAGATATTCATCTTCAATATTTCCAAATAATGATATATAATAATCTGCTATCTCTTTTACAGCCCATTCTACATTTACCTTCTCTTCTTTTATTTTAGATTTTATACCATCATTAAACTCTGGATCTTCTATCATCATCTTGTGAGCATTAAATATTTCTGCTTCCTTTTCTCCTACTGTTTTTAAAGTATCCTCATATAATTCATTAATCTCCTTAACACCTTGTTCTATAGCCTTATCTAATCTTTCTATCTCACAATCTATGCTTTCAATTATTTTTTTTTCTACTGTAATTTCAGGTTCTTTATACACTAATACCTTTCCTAAAGAGATTCCTGATGAGGTTCCAATGGCTTTCATTTGAAATGCCTCCTATTCATTAAAATTATCATTGACTAATTTTACCAAAGCTTTTACTGCTGCTTCAGCATCACTACCTTCAGCTTGTATTAAAATAGCATCTCCCTTGCCTGCCCCCATACTTAATATACCCATAATACTCTTTGCATTATATTCTTTACCGTCTTTTATTACCTTTATGTCAGAAGCAAATCTAGAGGCCTCTTTTACAAATAAACTTGCTGGTCTAGCATGGAGACCTGTCTCATTTTTTAATGTAACTTCTTCTTTAAACATTATCTTTTCCTCCTTAATAATATTATTAATTAATTTGAAATAATATATAGCTTTTAAGCATATTTAGTATACTTATAATTATTTCCAATTTTTGATAAATAATGTTGTTTTATGCCCACATGAAAAGGTTTGCATAAAAAAGTAAGGTGCCAAATGGCACCTTACTAATATTCTTTAAATAATTCTTTTTTTGCTTTACATAGTGGACAAATTTCTTCTTCACCAGTTAGACTGATAAATCCACATACTGGACATAACAATACAGTTTTTGCTTCTAAATCCTTACCTTGATCTACAGCTTCTTTTGCTTTTGTAAATAGTTCTGCATGAACCTTTTCTGCTTCTATTGCAAATCTCATAGCTGATATTGCTCCTTTTTCATTTTGCATTTCAGCTACAGCTATGTACGCAGGATACATCTGTTCAACTTCAAATAGTTCTCCATCGATAGCTCCTTGAAGATTTTCTGATGTGGAGTTATAACCAAATCCTCCACCTGAAGTTACAGAGAAAGAACCTTTCTCATCTTTTAAAGCCTTAAAATGTAAAGTTGCATGTACCTCTTCTGCATCAGATGTTGCCATAAATAGTCTTGCTACTGTTGGGAACCCATCCTTTTCAGCTTTTTCACCCCAGATTCTATATCTCATATGTGCTTGGCTTTCTCCACCGTAAGCTGACCTTAAGTTTTCTGCTGTCATTGCATTCATATGTATTCCCCCTTCTCATATATTATTTATCATAATATATATACCATATTATATCCTTTTTAAACAGATAAGTCTAGAGCTAGAATTTGTAATTATTAACATTAAAGCTAACGACAGAGATAAAACTCTCTGTCGTTAATAGTATTTCTTTCTATTTAACTCATCTTGTACTATCATGAGGGCTTCTCCAAATCTTTGGAAATGTACTATTTCCCTTTCCCTTAGAAACCTTAAAGTATCTGTCACTCCAGGATCATCGCTTATATTTATTAACCATTCATAAGTTGCTCTTGCCTTTTCTTCTGCGGCCATATCTTCATGAAGGTCTGCTACAGGATCAGCTTTTGAGTTTATGAATGTAGCTGTCCAGGCCATTCCAGCTGCATTATGAGGAAATGGGCTTTTGCCATGATTTACATAATGAGCTTCAAAAGGCGTTCCTTTAATTTGGTCTACTGTAGCATCCTTCACGAGTCTCCACACTAAGGTTCCTATTATCTCCCAATGAGCTAATTCTTCTGTACCTATATCTGTTAATAGCCCTTTTGCTTGGTTAGTGGGCATGGTCCATCTTTGGGTTAAGTATCTAATTCCTGCTGACAATTCACCATCTGCACCACCAAATTGTTCTATTATCATAGCTGCCAGAGCAGGATTAGTAGTATCTACTCTAACAGGATATTGTAATTTCTTTTCATATATCCACATAATTTTCCCCCCTATTAGATATCAAAGTTAATTTCCCAAGGCCAAGGTTCGTTAATATAAGCCCAAGGGCAACCACTCATTCCAGTGTATTTTAATGGACCATATCTTGCTTGATATAATGATTCTAGTTCACTATATTTTTGAGAATTGGCATTATGGAGCCTTAAAGCTCTTTCATCTGTTGGATGGGTGTCCAGGTAAAGGCTGGTTTCAACTAATAAGAAGCTTACTTCCATTAGCTCCTTCAATAATCTTTTTTGTTCTCTATCCATAAAATCCACCTCCACTTAAACTCATTTTCTCCTTCTTATATGGCATATATAATTCAGGAAATAGAGTCCCTTTTTTAAGGGCTTCACTTGCGCTATATACTTGGTTCATAATCTGAAATGGTATATAGACCCTAGCTAATTGATTGTCTTTTCCCCTTTCATAATAATTTCCATTCATTTGCAATCCTCCTCATGTATATATTAATTTCTTTTCAATATATAGTACGTTTTATTTGCCTAATTGTTACAAAGATAAAATACAAAAATTGTAACTAATGGTAAGTTCAATTCATAGTATGAAAGTAAATAAAATGGAGAATTCCATTAATTTAAGGGGGTTGGATTAGATGGATTCAAAGAATCAACTTTCTTTAAGTAATCTTCCCATAGGAGATGTTGGAAAAGTTGAATATATAAAGGATAATAGCCTTAAGAGAAGATTTTTGGATTTAGGATTAATACCTAATACCAAAGTTAAGACTGAAAGATATAGTCCTGCTGGCAATCCAATTGCCTTTAATATTAGAGGTACCATAATAGCTATCCGAAGGGAAGAAGCTGAAAATATTTTAATTCGCAAAATATAGGTGGTGTGCTATGCTAGAGAAGATTTCTGACAATAATGTTTTTGATAATATAGTGATAGAAAATATAGACGATAAAATTATAATTGGTTTAGCTGGTAATCCAAATACAGGGAAAAGTACTCTGTTTAATTATTTAACGGGGTTAAAACAGCACACGGGTAATTGGCCAGGGAAAACTGTATCCAATGCTAAAGGATATTTCAGTTATGATAAAAAGGATTATATTTTAGTCGACCTTCCAGGCACCTATTCCCTATTTATAAATTCACAAGAAGAAGAAATAGCAAGGGATTTTATATGTTTTGGAAACCATAAAATAACTATAGTCTTAGTAGATGGAACTAACCTAGAGAGAAATTTAAATTTAGTCCTACAAATCATGGAAGCTACAGATAATGTAATAATGTGTATAAACTTAATGGATGAAGCTGAAAAAAAGGGTATAAAAATAGATATTAATAAATTAAAAGAAATATTAAAGATTCCCGTTGTCCCCATTGTTGCTAGAGAAGGTGTAGGGGTTGAAACTTTACTTGAAACTGTTAACCAAATAGTTAATAATAAATTAGAAATAAGACCTAATAAAACAACTTATGACAAAACCATAGAAAATTCTATAATGGAAATGGAAAATATATTGAAAGGACAATTGGATAGAAATTTCAATCTCCGTTGGATTGCATTAAGGTTAATGGATGGAGATTTGAATATGAAATTGCAAATTAAAAAATTATTACCAAAATCCAGTAATATTGATACCTTAATCCAAATAGATGATATTATAAATAAACATAATAATTTAGGTGAAAGAATTGTTACTACATTATATGAAAGGGCTGAAGCAATATCAGATAAAGTTATAAATATTAATCAAACAAATAATAGTTGGGACAAAAAAATAGATGATATACTTACAAATCGATTAATAGGTTATCCAATTATGTTGTTACTGTTAGGAATTATATTTTGGATTACAATTATAGGTTCTAATTATCCATCAGACTTATTATCTAAATTTCTATTCGGTATAGAGCCAAAATTAAGTCAAGTTTTCTCAATATTGAATCCACCAGATTGGCTCCATGGAATGTTAATATTTGGTGTATATAGAACATTAGCATGGGTAATATCCGTTATGCTTCCACCTATGGCCATATTTTTCCCATTGTTTACTTTATTAGAAGATTTAGGCTACTTGCCTAGGATTGCCTTTAATTTAGATAATTTCTTTAGAAGAGCTGGTACTCAAGGAAAACAAGCTCTAACTATGAGTATGGGATTTGGATGTAATGCTGCTGGAGTTATTTCCACAAGGATAATTGATTCTCCTCGGGAAAAACTTATAGCCATAATTACCAATAATTTTGTACCTTGTAATGGACGTTTTCCCATTATAATTACTATGGCCACCCTATTTATGGGTAGATTTTTTAGCGGTAAATATACTTCATTTATAGCTGCTTTTTATGTTCTTCTAATGGTTGTTATAGGAGTTTTAATTACAATTATAGCCTCCAAACTACTTTCTAAAACTATATTAAAAGGCGTACCCTCATCTTTTACCTTAGAGTTGCCTCCTTATAGGAAACCTCAGATAAGGAAAGTAATTATTCGAAGTATTTTTGATAGGACTTTATTTGTGTTAAGTAGAGCTATAATGGTAGCAGCTCCTGCTGGGATAATAACTTGGTTATTTACCAATATGAACTTAGGTGGAGAAAGTCTATTGAGTATATCAGCAAACTTTTTAAATCCCTTTGCCCAACTGATTGGATTAGATGGATTTATACTAATGGCGTTTTTATTAGGATTTCCTGCTAATGAAATAGTACTACCTATACTCATTATGAGCTATATGTCGGAAGGGGCTATTTTAGAATTAGACGATTTAAATACATTGCAAATGTTATTATTAAATAATGGCTGGACTTTTCTTACCGCCCTTAATTTCATGTTGTTTTCACTACTCCATTTCCCCTGTGGAACCACCTTGTTGGCAATAAAGAATGAAACAAATAGCATAAAATGGCCTTTATTTACACTTATGTTTACTACAAGTATTGCAATTTTTGTTACTTTCCTAGTAAATATACTATTTAAGTTAATTATATAACCAATTATAAAAATGGTCTCAATTAGAAAATAGAGACCATTTTTATAATTCATTTTTAAGCATTTCTTCATAAGTTTCTCTCTTTACTACTACCCTATCTATTTGATCTTTTATCATAACAACAGCAGGCTTTGGTATTTTGTTGTAATTACTTACCATAGAATAATTATATGCTCCAGTGGATAAAACAGCTAATATATCTCCTGCTTCAATTGGTGGGACTTCTAAATCCCAGATTAATATATCCCCTGATTCGCAACATTTACCAGCAATAGTAACAATTTGAGTAGATTCTTCATTGACCTTATTGGCTATTATACCTCTATACTTTGCTTGATACAAACTGGGCCTTGGATTATCAGTCATGCCCCCATCTATACTAGCATAAGTCCTCACTCCTGGTATTTCTTTTATTGACCCTATTGTATATAAGGTTATTCCTGCTTCTCCAACAACCCACCGTCCAGGTTCAATGATAATCCTAGGCATTTTCATATGAAATTTTTTACAACTTCTTTCTATTTCATTCATAATAGCATCTGTATAAAAGGAAATAGGTTTTCTTTCTTTATCTTTTATATATTGAATTCCATAACCTCCACCTACATTTAATTCTTTTGTTGTAAAATCAAATTTTCCCTTTACTTCTTTCATCAACTTAGTTGCATTTCTCACTGCTTCTATATAAGTAACACTGTCTGAAATCTGCGAACCTATGTGAAAATGAAATCCATGTAAATCTATATTACTCAAGTTCATTGCCCTTTCTACTGCTTCATATATAATACCTTCGCTTAATGGTATCCCAAATTTAGAATCTACTTGTCCTGTTTGGATATATTTATGGGTATGACTATTTACTCCTGGAGTAATCCTAAAAAGTATATTTATATATTTGCTATATTGTTTGCCAACATCATTTAATAGCATAAGTTCATATAGATTATCTACTATTATTCTACCTACTCCATATTTTACTGCCATTTCCAATTCATCAGGAGTTTTGTTATTGCCATGAAAAATAATTTTATGAGGAGGAAAATCTACTTCCATAGCTGTATATAGTTCACCGCCAGATACTACATCCATCCCAATTTTTTCTCTTTTGATTATTCTTGCCATTTCCTTAGTTAAAAAAGCTTTGCTGGCATAGAACATTTCAGTATTCTCATACTTTCCTAAAAAATCTCTTTTTATCTCTTGGATTCTATCTAAAATAATATTCTCAGACATAACATATAAGGGCGTCTTGTATTTTTTTGCAAGATATACTGTATCAACCCCTGCAAAATGGAAATTTTTCATTGCCATTCATCCTTTCAAATAATATTCCATCTGCTTATTTTAATAAGCAAAAATCATACCAATATATACCCCCATATATGCCAAAATAAAATCAGATATTTTTAAATAATTCCTAATTTCCGTACAACTCTTCTCATAAATGTATTGAAACCAGCTTAATTATATGTTTTTCGTAAAAACGCACTCTATTCCTTTATATAGGACTTTTATAATAAATATTTGTTTTATTAAAATTTCTTTTTATGGAGAAATTAGATATTCAATCCACAGCTACATAAATTTACAAGGTTTATCTTTTTTCTTTCTACATATAATACTATTACAATTTCATATTAAATATACAAAAATTAATTATACCTAAGAAGGGAGTGAATCGAATGGCAACTAACAAAACAGGAACAAATAAAATTCTAGTACCTGAAGCACGACAAGCATTAGATCAAATGAAATTAGAAATTGCTTCTGAACTTGGTATGTCAAACTACAATTCAATAGATAAAGGTAATCTACCATCTAGGCAAAATGGATATGTTGGTGGATATATGACGAAAAGATTGGTTCATATGGCACAGCAAAGTATGGGTGGAGGAACTACAACCAGATAGCATTAAAATAAAAGACAGGTCTAAGACCTGTCTTTTTGCTTTTCAATTTATGTTATTCCACTGGTTGCAAAGTTCTAGTTGCTAATTCCTTATCCAATAGATATATTCCTTGGAAATTTCCATCCATTCTTTTCAAATTCTTCAAAATTGAATCCATGCTATTCTCTTCTTCCAATTGTTCATCAACAAACCATTGTAAAAAACTTATTGACGCATGATTCTTTTCTTCTTTAGCCATATCCATTAGCTTATATATTTTACTTGTTACTAATCTTTCATGAGATAAAGCTTTTTCAAATACTTCTATTAAAGATTCATATTCATTTTTTGGTTCTTCCATTGCTAATGTTGTAACTCTTCCGCCCATGTCATTTATAAAGTCGAAGAATTTCATAGCATGAGTATATTCTTCTTGAGCTTGAACTATAAAGAAATTAGCAAAGCCATCATAATCTTCACTTGCACAATAGGCTGCCATAGCCATATAATAGTAGCCTGATAAAAGCTCAAAGTTAAATTGATTATTTAGTTCTTTTAATAATTTTTCAGACGCCATTTTCTAACCTCCTAAAGTCAATAAGTATTGATATCTAATTTGTAAATTTTACCCCTATGTATTATATATAACCAAAGTTTGTTTTATTAATCACAATAATCATTAATCCATAAGAATTATATTTAATGCTTCATAAATTTCATATCCTATTGTATCAGTTAGTGATAAATTATTATCTTTTAAGAATTGGATTAAAGAATATTTCATTCCTTCACCATATATTCCATCAAGAGCTCCTGTATAGTACCCTTTGATTTTTAACCTCTTTTGAACCTCCATTACATCCGAACCTCTATCTCCTGGCTTTATGTTTCTAAAATCATAGGCAAAAGGTCCATAATCACCATTTACTATAGTTACAGTAGTATTATAATCCACAATGCTAAAAAGTTCTTCTACATCTTTATTCCTCATCCTTATACAACCTGCTGAGGCATTAAAACCAATAGAGCCAGGTTTATTAGTTCCATGTATTCCATATTTACCCCAGGGTACATCTAATCCCATCCACCTGGAACCAAAACCCCCACCCCATTTAGCTTTCTCAATTATTTTAAATGTTCCCAATGGTGTAGGTGTGCCAGGCTTTCCAGTAGCAACTGCATAGTTTTTTATTATTTTATTTGAGGATAAGTCTGTAATAGAAAGTTGTTTTTTATCTACTTCAATTAATATAACCAGATGGTTCTTATCTATTTTTGAATAGGTATCTTTATTTTCATAATCAATATCCCTTTTAGTTAAAAAAAGATGAATATAATTTCCTATTACAATGACTACTAATACTAAAATAAATAGTAAAAGAATTATTTTTATTCTCTTATTCATCCTCTCATCCCCCCTATGTACTATTTATATGCTAAAACAAAATAATTAAAACTTTCTAATTATCATTTTGTTTAAAATGAAAAAGGACAGCTCAGTATAGCTATCCATTACCAAAGTTATGTACATAGGATAACTCCCTAAAATTATTAAAAGGGAGCTTAAAGTCATTCTACCCTTCTGGATTATAGGGCTGATATATTTCATATATAGCAAAATTCTCTTTACTCAATAACTTTACGATAGCAGGTATTTGCTGGACACTTATATTTAGTTCAATTCCATTATATTTCAACACCATATCATCTGGTTCTACTATATTAGATTGACGAATTACATCTACAATCCGATTTTCAGTATCAGGTATATTCATACCACCTATCATAAAAAATACTTTTTGTTTTTCATCTGAATAATCTTGTGAATTTAGTCTATTAATCAATAGAATTTTATTCATATTCAAGCTCCTTGCATAGTATTTTAGGCACATGCCTTCATAGCCAAGTATACATTTCTAATTATTTAGGTCATTAGGTATTCACTCCTCTTCCATATATTTTTATAAATTCAATAAAACTACCCATAAAAGTCCTTTATACTTTTATTTACCCAATTTTAATTAAATATTCACTTTTTTATAATATTTATTTAATTTTTATTGATAAATATTAAATTAATACCTATAGGTACCTTATATGCTAATCTATTGCTAGAAACTATTCAATATATTAAAATGAATAATAGATGATATTTTGATTTCTAATTGGAGGTAAAATTTGTGAAAAGCTATGTAGAGCAGCTGTCAGAATGTATTTTATTTAAAAAAATAAGAAAAGAAGAAATAATTAATATATTTAAAAAAATTCCTTATCAAATTGTAGAATATAATAAAAATCAGATAATGGCTATTGAAGGTGATAACTGCCATAGTCTCGGTATTATTTTAAAAGGAAAAGTAGAAATTCAAAAAATATTTCCATCTGGTCAAGTTACTACAATAAACAATTTTAAAGAAGGAAATATATTTGGAGAATCCCTTGTGTTTTCAGATAGGCATACCTACCCTGCAACTATAACTGCTATTGAGCCTTCAAAGATAATGTATATAGAAAAAGAAGAAATCATTAATCTCTCAATGTTAAATTCTGAAATATTAATTAATTTTGTTTCAGTTTTATCTGATAGAATATTAATGCTCAATGATAGAATATCTAATTTATCCCAAGATAGCCTCAGAAAAAAGATTTCAAATTTTCTATTATCTGAATATAAAAAACAGAATAATACTGTTTTAACCTTCTCCTATACAAGAAAAAAGATGGCAGAATTATTAAATATTCCAAGGCCTTCCCTATCCCGTGAACTAACAAAAATGAGGGATAAAGGCATAATCGATTTGGATAGAAACAAAATAGGTATATTAAGAATGGATTTATTAGAGGAATCTTTGCTTGAATAATATTTTGAGTATTTCAAATTTTAATTAGTGATTTTTATTAAAAAATGATATATTAAATATGGTGTCTAAAAGCTAAACCTTAAGGAGGAAAAAAATGAAATATGATATTATTATCGTTGGGGCTGGCCCTTGTGGTATATTCACAGCATTAGAGCTAAAAAAATCAAATCCTAATAAAAAAATATTAATCCTTGAAAAAGGAAACTCCATGGAAAAAAGAATTTGCCCTAAACGAAAAACAGGAATATGTGTTAATTGTAATCCATGCAATATTACTACAGGTTTTGCAGGAGCTGGGGCTTATTCCGATGGAAAATTATCCTTGTCCCCAGATGTAGGAGGAAATTTACCTAAATATTTAGGATATGAGGAAACTCAAAATCTAATAGATTATGTGGATAATATATATTTAAATTTTGGTGCAGATGAAAAAATATATGGTATTGGCAGTAAAAATGAAATACAAGAGATAAGAAAAAAAGCTATTAGAAGTAATTTAAAATTAGTAGAATGCCCCATAAGACATATGGGAACAGAAGAAGGCTATGCTATTTATAAAAAAATAGAAAAACATCTAATGGATATAGGTATTAATTTAAGTTTTAGAAATCCTGTTAAGGATATTATCCTAGATGAAAATAGAAATATTAAAGGGGTTATAGCCAATAAAGAATATTACTCAGATAAAGTAGTAATATCCGTTGGTCGGGAAGGTTCAGACTGGTTGAGGCACCTTTGCATTAAACATAATATCCTTACCGAGACTGGAGATGTAGATATAGGCGTAAGAGTAGAGACTAGAAATGAAATAATGGAAGAGATAAATGAAGTAATGTATGAAAGTAAACTTATATATTATGCTCCAACTTTTGATGATAAAGTAAGAACCTTTTGTTCAAATCCTGGTGGAGAAGTTTCCACAGAATATTATGATGGAAATTTGGCTGTAGTCAATGGTCATAGTTATAAATCTGACAAATTAAAGACTGAGAATACTAATTTTGCCTTATTAGTAACAAAGCATTTTACTAAACCTTTTAATTCTCCTATAGAATATGGAATGCATATTGCGAAACTTGGTAATATGCTTTCTGGTAATAAGGTGTTAGTTCAAAGATATGGTGATTATAAACGTGGCAGAAGGACTACAGATGATAGGCTTTATAGAAATAATATTATTCCTACATTAAAGGATGCAGTACCAGGGGATTTAAGCCTTGTACTACCTTATAGGATTTTAAAAAGTATTGATGATATGTTAATTGCATTAGACAACGTGGCACCTGGCCTTGCTAGTGATGAAACCTTACTTTACGGTGTAGAAGTGAAATTCTATTCTAACAAAGTAATAACCAGTGATGAATTTGAAACCAATATTCCTGGTCTATATGTAGGTGGAGACGGAGCAGGAATTACAAGGGGACTTATGCAAGCTAGTGTAAATGGAGTTGTACTGGGAAGAAATCTGAGTTGAAAATTTGTAACGATTTTGTCATAATTTTGTTACATAATTATAATATTGTTGTGTTTTTCCCCAATCCTTATATAATATAGATAATTGATAAATTTAAAAGGAGGTCGTGAAGATGATTATAATAACAAATTCATTACAATTTAAAGAAAATTTCATAGAATATGAGCCACGACCTGTGACTATTTTAAATTAATTTTAATAAGAATATCTATGTTTAAATAGCCATAGGCGTGTTTGCCTATGGTTTTTTGTTATATAGTCATATCTATCACTAAATATGTTACTCTGTTATATTATTTTTTGTGTTTTAAACCATAGGATCATAGACTTTTTGTCTAAAACTATGGTTTTTTTATTTCAAAATGAGGAGGGATGGATGTGAAAGAATTAAAAAAGTTATGGAAATTCATGGAAGGCTATAAGGAAATCTATCTATTAGGGATGATATGTATTATCCTTTCTCAGATGGTTACTGTAGTATCTCCTCTTGTCATAAGGACTACTATAGATTCCATTATTGGTAATGAAACTATTAACTCTAATATTGTGATTAAAGTTGTAAACTACTTAGGAGGTAGAGAGTATTTAAGAGACAACATTTGGATAGCTGGTGGAATATTAATCTTGATTGCAATTTTGAGAGGATTCTTCCTTTACTTTAAAAATACTTTAGCAGGTAAAACTGCTGAAAATACTGCAAAAAAGATTAGAGACTCTTTATATGACCATATACAAAGGCTACCTTATGAATATCATGTTAAGTCTGAAACAGGAGACCTAATTCAAAGATGTACTTCAGATGTAGAAACCATTAAAAGATTTTTATCTATTCAATTGGTTGAAGTAGCAGGTTCCTTATTTATGCTTATATTAATTTCTAATGTTATGATAAATCTTAATATAAAGATGACTTTTATTTCCATAGCTACTATGCCTATAATATTTATTTTCGCTTTCATTTTTTTTACTAAAATAAAAATAGCCTTTAAAGATTCTGATGAAGCAGAAGCTAGACTTTCAACGATTCTTCAAGAAAACTTGACAGGCATTAGAGTTGTAAAAGCTTTTGCTAGGCAAAGATATGAAGTTGAAAAATTCGATAGTATAAACAAAGAATATAGGGATAAAACATATAGGCTTATACGTCTCCTTGCTATATATTGGGGTTCTTCTGATTTCATTTGTTTTATTCAAATAGGCCTTGTGTTAGTAGTTGGAAGTATGTGGGCTGTTAAAGGAGAGGTTTCCTTAGGTACTCTTGTGGCTTTTACTACCTATGTAAATATGCTTCTTTGGCCTATAAGACAATTGGGAAGAACCTTAACTGATATGGGTAAGACAGTTGTTTCCATAAGACGTATTGAGGAGATATTAAAGGAACCTATAGAAATATTGGTAGAGAATAACAAAGAACCAAAAATTAATGGAAATATAGTATTTAAAAATGTTTATTTCCAATATGAAGATAATAAACCCGTATTAAAAGATATATCTTTTTCAATTAAAGCTGGTAGTACCTTAGCTATAATAGGTCCTACTGGCTCAGGAAAAAGTTCTCTAACTTATCTATTAGCTAGATTATACGATTACAATAATGGTTCTATAAGGATTGATGGAATAGAATTAAAGGATATAGACAAATTCTGGGTTAGAAAGAATATTGGTATTGTTCTACAAGAGCCTTTCTTGTATGCTAAAACCATTAAAGATAATATTAAGCTTAAAGACCCTACTGTCGATGACACACAAATGTATGAATCAGCAAAAATCGCAAGTATTCATCAGGATATTACTTCCTTTGAAAAAGGCTATAATACCTACGTTGGGGAAAGAGGGGTTTCATTATCAGGGGGGCAAAAACAGAGAATTGCTATAGCAAGAACTATTATAAATCAATGTCCTATAGTAATCTTTGATGATTCCTTATCTGCTGTAGATACGGAAACGGATATAGCTATTAGGGAGGCTCTAAATAAAAGGAAAAATAAATCTACTACCATTATCATCTCCCATAGAATATCAACAGTATGTGAAGCAGATAAAATACTAGTATTGGATAAAGGCAAAATTGTTCAAATAGGTAACCATAATACTTTGATTAAAGATGAAGGGCTATATAAAAGAATATTTGAAATTCAAAATTCTATTGATGATTTAGATGAATTTAAGTTAAATGCATAATTGGGGTGATAGACTTGGATAATGATAAATTAAACTTTAATGTTTGGAAAAATTTTTTTATTCTTATAAAATCCTATAGAAGACAATTTTCTATTCTATTCATAGTTATGGTTGGAGTGGGAACCTTAGATTCCATTTTCCCACTTTTTACCAGACATGTTATTGATAATTTTGTGGTGAAAAACACTTTAGAAGGGTTGGATAAATTTATATTTATATTTTTTATTCTCATTCTCCTTCAAGGTATAAATGTATTTATATTTCTAGCTTTAGCTGGAAAAATTGAAACCAGCATGTCCTATGATATAAGAAAAAATGGATTTAATAAACTTCAAATACTCTCTTTATCTTATTATGATGAAAAAGCTGTGGGATGGTTAATGGCTAGAATGACTTCAGATATAAATAGATTAAGTGAAACCATATCTTGGGGATTGGTAGATCTTTCTTGGGGTCTTACTATGATGACTGCTATTATAATTGCCATGTTTAAACTAGATGCTAGATTGGCTTTTATTACTTTAACAGTAGTCCCTCCTTTAGCTGTAGCAAGTGTTTATTTTCAGAAGAAAATACTTAAATCTCAACGGAGAGTAAGAAAGATTAACTCAAGAATTACAGCAGCCTATAATGAAGATATCTCTGGAGCAAAAACCACTAAAACTTTAGTAAGAGAGGATATTAATATAAAAGAATTTGGTATGATAACTGAAGAGATGAAAATAGCCTCTATAAAAGCCACTATTATATCCTCTTTATATATTCCAATAGTGTTAGTACTAGGTAGTATAGGCACAACCATGGCCTTAAATTTTGGAGGTAAGAATGTTCTTCTTGGAACTATTTCCTATGGCACTATGGTGGCTTTTATCTCCTATACTATGCAATTTTTTGAGCCCGTTAGACAATTAGCAGTTATTTTTGCAGAAATACAATCAGCTCAAGCTTCAGCAGAAAGAGTGTTTTCACTTGTAGATGAAATACCTGATATTATAGATGATGAAAAAACCATTGAAAAATATGGTGACTTTTTCAATCCTAAAAAAGAAAACTGGTCTGAAGTTAAAGGAAAAATAGAATTTAGAAATGTATCCTTTGCTTATAAAAATGGAGAAAAGGTATTGGAAAATTTCAACCTAATAGTAAATCCTGGAGAAACAATAGCTTTAGTTGGAGAAACAGGTTCTGGTAAAAGTACTATTGTAAACCTTCTTTGTAGATTTTATGAACCTACTTCTGGAGAAATATTAATAGATGGGATAAACTATAAAGATATGCCTCAAGCTTGGATTCATGAAAATCTTGGTTATGTATTACAAACGCCTCATCTTTTTAGTGGTACCATAATGGATAATATTAAATATGGTAATTTAGAAGCCACGGAGGTGGATATAATAAAGGCAAGCAAATTGGTAAATAGCCATGAGTTTATTATGGAAATTGAAAAAGGATATAATACCGATGTTGGAGAAGGAGGAAATCTATTATCTACTGGCCAAAAACAACTTCTATCCTTTGCTCGTGCTATAGTAAGAAAACCTAAACTTTTTGTATTAGATGAAGCTACTTCATCCATTGATACGGAAACAGAAAAGAAAATACAATATGCTATAGAAAAAGTTTTAGAGGGAAGGACTAGTTTTGTAATAGCCCATAGATTATCTACTATAAAAAATGCTGATAGAATTATTGTGATTAGAAATGGAAAAATTGTAGAAGATGGTACTCACGAAAGCTTAATTTATAGAAAAGGATATTATTACAATCTTTATACTAATCAATTTATAGAGGAAAGAAGTAAAGAAATATTAGGATAAATCCCATTAGTAAAAGACAGGTGAGTTAAAAAATTACCTGTCCTTTTTCTATGAAATCTTTGTCATATTGTTAGTTCCATTTCTATAAAATCCTTTATTAATATTCTATCCTTTTCACTTTGGCTAATGGCAAAAGTATTTTTAATAATCTTTTTCACTTTAGTAGGTTTATCCGTAAGTATAACAATATTATCTCCTAAACATAAAGCTTCTTCTATATCATGAGTAACAAAAATACATGTCCTTTCCTCTACTATTCTTAACCTTTTTAAGAAATCCGTAACAATCTGCTTGCTATTAATATCTAAAGATTTAAAAGGTTCGTCCATTACTAGAAGTTTAGAAGGATAAGCAAAGGCTCTTAAAATACTAATTCTTTGCCTCATGCCTCCACTAAGACTATTTGGATAAAAATATTTATATTCTTCTAGATTTACCAATTTTAAATATTTATCTATAGTGGATTCAATCTGTTTTCTATCCATCTTTTTTTTTAATACAAAGCTTATATTTTCTTTTACATTTTTCCATTCAATAAGTCTATCTTCCTGAAAAACAAAAGACATATCTTCGTCTTGAAAGCCTATTATCTTTCCAGAATCTTTTTCAGTAATTCCCCCTATTATGTTTAAAAGTGTAGTCTTACCGCATCCAGAAGGCCCTAAAATACATGTAGTCTTGTTTTGCTCAAAATCAATGGTGATATCTTCTAACACTTTTAAATCATCATAACATTTGGTTATATTTTTTACTTGATATTTCAATATATCACTTCCATCTATCCATATCTATTAAATGCTTCATTCCATTCATTAAATATTCAAATGTTCTAGAAATCAAGAGGATAATAATAATCCAAGCAAAAACTCCTGAAGTATTTAAATAGGTTTTCTGTAATTGAAGATTACTGCCTATACCGTACTTAGGTTGTGCCAAAGCCTCTCCTGCAATTACCATCTTTAGATTAATTCCTATAGTAGATGTAAAAACAAGACTTAAGTTTAAAAAAATACTTGGTAAATAGATATCTTTAATGATAGTAATTTTATCAACCTTATATAATTGAGCCATATCAATAATATTTCTGTTTACATTTAATATACCATTTAAAACCGTTTCGTACAATATGGGAAATACCATAATAAACCCTACAAACATAGGTGCAAATTCATTATTCAACCATATAAGGGCTAATATAATTATTGCCATTGTAGGCACTGAACTTAAAAATTTTATTACAGGAATCATTGAATTATATATAACCTTAGAAATGCTGGACAATATTCCTATAAGTATTGCTAAAAATAAAGAAATTAAAAAACCAAACAAACTTCTTATTAAAGAATATTTTATTATATTGATAAAATTTGGTCCCTTAATAATATCCATTAAGCTTATTAAGGTACTCTTAATTGTAGGAAATATTATTTCGTTATCTATAAGTTTGGATAATAGTATCCAGAACCCTATTATTATAATCTTTGAAATAATAGATAATTTTCTATCTTTCAAAATAAATTTCCTCATCGGGAAGTTTTCCTCCTATAAAATCTGGGGCAAAATCCATAATAGCCTCAAAATAGGTCTCATATTCCTTCTTACTATCTTCAATTGGGAAAGAACCTATATTGATTCTATCAATTCCTTTCACTATTACTGGCTTCATTACTCCTAGTTCTAGTTCCTCAGCATAAGTTCCAGCAATATTTGGGTTTTCTTTTGCCCATTTAATACTTTCTTCATATACTTGGATAAATTTCTCAACAAATTCTTTATTATTCTCTATTAGGTCTGATTTAATTATTAGACTAGCTTGAGGATAGCCTTTATCCGTACCAGTAATATTACTCCATTCTTTATTTAAATTAAATATAATCTTAGTATCTTCTTTTTTCATCATTATACTTGTTGCTAAAGGTTCTGCCACAAGGGCTATATTAGTTTTCCCACTAATAAATGCAGGACCTACTTCCCCAGCAGAATTTAAGTAGGTTATTTCTACATCTTTATCTGGATTAATACCATTTTCAGAAAGAACATACCTAAGCACTAAATCTGGAGTAAGCCCTTTTCCAAAGGCATATATTTCTTTACCCTTCAATTCTTCAAAACTATTAATGTCCTCTGTACTTACTAGATATATAGTTCCCCAGGTGGAAGTTCCTACTATTTTGTAAGGTAAATCTTTATTAAAAGCTTGAGCAGCTAAATTCGAAGGAACTATTGCAATATCTGCTTCTTCTTTCAATATCTTAGTCACTAGCAAGTCGGGAGATTTTTGTATTTCATAATTTATAGTAATGTTTTCAGCCATAGTGGGATTATCCTTCATAAGTTTAGCAACAGTTAATGCTGGAATTCCATCTCTAAAACAGAATTCAATGGTTTCAGGTTCCTTAACTTCTTTAGTCCCACAACTAGTAGTTAGTGAAAGTATTATTATTAAATATAATAAGCATAATAATTTTTTTCTCATTTTTATACACCTCTTATAAATTTGTCAGCTTCAATATCAGTCTCATTATATTTTATAAAACCTCTAAGTATAAAAAATATACTTAGAGGTTTATTATTATTATTTTTTAGAAATTACATTCATTTCCCAAGTCTTTTGGTCTGTATGAAGTAATTCATGAGATTTATGAGATAAAGGTTTTCCCAAATAATCCTCGTAGCATTTGATTACAGATGGATTTTCATGAGAAAAACGAATATCGCTTATTTTATCTAAACCATATAGTACGTCAGCTCGTTCTCCAGCTAATTCTGATCCATCTTCAATAGGCTGTCCTCCACCACCAGCACAACCTCCAGGACAAGCCATTATTTCAACGAAATCATACTCCACTCTTCCTGCTCTAATGGCTTCAATTAATCTTCTCGTATTGCCTAATCCACTGGCAACAGCAACTCGAAGATTTGAACCAGCCAAATCAAAACTTGCTTCCTTCCAACCTTCTCTTCCCCTTACTTCTTTAAATGCATCAGGGTCAGGGTTTTCATTGGTGACTAAATAATAAGCTGAACGAAGGGCTGCTTCCATAACTCCTCCTGTTGCACCAAATATAACAGCAGCTCCAGAGCTAATTCCTAAAGGAGTATCAAATTCTTCTTCCTCAAGAACTTCTGGAATAATATGTTCTGCCTTAATCATACGGGCTACTTCTCTAGTGGTTAGAACAACATCTACATCCTGTCCTGCTCCAGCATCATTCAACACAGGAACATCGCATTCGTATTTTTTAGCTGTACATGGCATAATAGAGATGCAAAATATTCTTGTAGGATCAACACCTAATAACTCTGCATAATAGGATTTAGCAATTGCTCCAAACATTTGTTGAGGAGATTTAGCAGTTGATAATTGTTCTACCATATCAGGATATTGGGATTTCATAAAACGTATCCATCCTGGGCAACAAGAAGTGAACATTGGGAATTTTTCATTCTCTTTGTTCTTTAACTTTTCTAGAAATTCGCTTCCTTCTTCCATAATTGTAAGGTCAGCTGTAAAATTAGTATCAAATATATAATCAAATCCCATCTTCCTTAAAGCTGCTACTAATCTTTTAACAGTTGCAAATTCCCTGCTAATACCTAAATCTTCTCCCCAAGCTGCTCTTACTGCTGGTGCAATCTGAACTACAGTAATTTTCTCTTCATCTGCTAATGCATCAAACACTCTTTGTGTATCATCTCTTTCTCGTAGTGCTCCCACTGGACAATGGGTAATACATTGACCACAAAGAGCACAATCCGACTCTTCAATCCTCCTATTAAAAGAAACATCCACATTTGTTCTAGAACCTGTATTAGATACATCCCATATATGCAAATCTTGTATTTTATCACAAACCTGTACACATCTCATACATTTAATACACTTTTCATAATTCCGAACTAATGGAAAACCTTCTGTCCATTTAGCATGAGGTAAATCCTCTTTAAACGGAATGTCTATAATTCCTAAATCATTGGCTATTGTTTGCAAACTACAATTCCCACTTCTAACACAAACAGCACATCTTGCATCATGTTGAGAAAGAATTAATTCTACATTTATTCGCCTTGTTTCACGTACTTTAGGACTATTTGTATAAATTACCATCCCTTCTTCAACTACATTATTACAAGCTGTAACCAACCTATTGATTCCTTTTATTTCAACTACACATATTCTACAGGCACCAATTTCGTTTAGTTCCTTCAAGTAACAGAGGTGTGGAATCGGTATATGATTCATTTTGGCTGCGTCTAGGATTGTAGTCCCTTCAGGGACTGTGATTTTTTTATTGTCAATGATTAAATTTACCATTTCTCAATCCTACCTCCTTTAAATACTCCAAAACCGAAGTGATCACATCTCAAACATCTTTTGGATTCTTGATTAGCTTCTTCACATGTCATACCATATTCTACTAAGTCAAAATCCTTAATCCTGTCTGAAACGTCCCTTTCTCTCATATTTACACGGCCACAAGGTATTCTATCTGCTAATCTGGCCTCTGGTATATTTACATCTGATTCAATAACATGATAATAACCCAAATAGTTGTCTATATTTGCAGCTGCTACTTTACCAGCAGCTATTGCACGTATTACTGTTGCAGGACCTGATACACAATCCCCTCCAGCATAAACTCCTGGAATATCTTTAATGCCACCCCAATTAAGAGCATCTATTACTCCTTTAGTCACTGGAATTCCATCTTTCTCAAAGGACTTTGATTCAATTCCTTGACCTATAGCAACTATCAATGTATCGCAATCAATTCTTTGAGTATCCTTTTTTGCCTCTACTGGTATTGGTCTACCACCTACAATAGTCCCAACCATTTGTGGTTGTACCCATAAGGCTTTAATATGACCATTATCATCCATTTCAATTTTTCCTGGAGTGTATAAATCGTATATCTCACAACCTTCAGCAATAGCACCTTCAACTTCTTCGTCCATAGCTGGCATATCTACTTTACGCCTACGATAAACAATGCTTACCTTTTTAGCTCCCAAACGAACAGCAGAACGTGCCACATCTATGGCCACATTTCCTCCACCAATAACTACAATAGATTTATCAGTAAAGTCAGGATATTCATCGTCTCCTATTTGTCGCAATACTTCTACCGCAGAAATAACTCCTTCTGCTTCCTGACCTTCAAGACCAATCTTTTTATCTATATGAGCGCCAATTGCTATATAAATAGCATCAAATCTTTCTTTTAAATCTTTGGTTGATAAGTCCTTACCAATTATAACACCAGTATGAGCTTTGATTCCAGTAGAAAGAATTGTTTCAATTTCTTTATCTAAAATATCTCTCGGAAGTCTATAGCTTGGTATCCCATATCTTAACATACCACCCAGCTTCTGTCTTTGTTCGAATATTTCAACATCATGTCCCATAATGGATAGATAATAAGCTGCACTTAATCCACTAGGTCCTCCGCCAACAATAGCTACCTTCTTTCCAGTAGAAGGAGCTTTCTCTTTTGCTGGAATTACTCCAGCATGTTCTACTGCAAACCTTTTCAACCCTCTAATATTAATAGATTTATCAATCATATTTCTTCTACATCTGGTTTCACATGGATGTTCACAAACCAAAGCGCAAGTTGCTGGCATTGGATTGTCTTTCATAATCAATTTAACTGCATCCTCATATCTACCTTCAGATATTAAAGCAATATAACCAGGAACATCTACCCCAGCAGGACAAAGTGAAACACATGGAACAGGTTGATATAGTCCAAAATTACATCTACCACGTAATATGTGTTCTTCAAAATCATCCCTAAAGCCTTTAATACCCTGTAAAACCATATTTGCTGCTTCATAACCTATGGCACAATCAGCTGAATAATATATGGTTCTTGCAGTCTTTTCGATAAGATCAATAGTTTCTAATTCTGCCTCCCCATTTAATACATCTTCTAACAACTTTTCCAATTGGCCTAACCCTATTCTACATGGAACACATTTTCCACAAGTCTGAGCATGACACATCTTTAAAAAAGATGATGCCAAATCTATAGGACATAATCCTGGTGGGCTTGCGATAATCCGTCTTTCCAAATCTTTATATAGGGTTTCAACGGTTGCTTGTGCTTTGTCTCTAGTAATAATACTAAGCCTACTCATCTTTTCTCTTCTCCTTTCTTTGTAAACATTTATTATGCATATTTTAGACAGCTAAGGTTTCAGCTTGTCTAAAGTTTATAGTTTAAGTAGCCAATAAATCAATTTATGCCCTAAATTAAAAGTTTGTCTCAATCTTAACATATAAGCTTAAGGTTTGAGACATAAAATAATGTGCAAAGGTTTCACCAAATCCTTTATTGTGTTATTTATTTCACTTTTAATTATAAAAATATGTTTTCTGGAGCAATAATCATTGACTATCTTAAAAGCATTTTAAATATTCCTCAATCCAAATAAATAATAGATGTAAGAATTTTCGTCCCTATATTCATTTTATTATAGTAGATGGTAATAAAGAACAAGCTACTAACATAACCCTTTAAAAAGATGTATATTTATAAACCATATTAGTTATTATTATATCATAAGTATAATTTTTATCAAAGATATAATGTACTATTTCTATAATTATTAACGACTTCACCTTCTAAAGTTACCTTAAAAGATGAAGTCGTTAGTATTTTATATTATATTAAAAAAATTCCTATTATAGTGGTTACTATAAGTCCAATCATTACAGGTTTGAAATTTTTTCTAGTCAGTTCAAAAGGGTCTACATTACATATAGCAGCAGCAGGTATCACAGCCCAAGGAATTAAGGTCCCACCTCCAACCCATATTGCAGCAATTTGCCCTAGAGCTGCTAAAGTTTCTATTCCTTTACCTATGGCAGTAGCAAATAGTTTAGCAACAGAACCTGTTAAAGCTAACCCTGAAAACCCAGATCCATCCAATCCAGTAATAGCTCCTACAGATGTTAATGTAACTGCACCAACTCCTGCATTTAATGGTACTACACTAGCTAAAGCCAATCCTAAATCATTAACAATACTTTGGGAACCTGTAGGTAAGAAATCTCCTATTACTTTTTCAAATCCTTCCCCTCCAAGATAAAAGAAAGCTGCTATAGGAATAATTGGTCCAAATATTTGAAATCCAAATTTTAGCCCTTCTACTAAATATGTTGTAATCTTCTCTAAAACTTTGCTTTTGTAAGTTACTGCTGATACTATTATGAGAATAAATACTGCTGTCCCACCAATTAATGCAGTAGCGTCTCCTCCTTGAAGTTTAGCCACTAACATTAGTACAACATCTATAAAAAAGAGTGTGAAAACTAATATAGAAAAAAATCTTTTTGTCTTATTAGACAGTATATTGTCTGACTCATCAGTGTTGTTTTCCTTATCTTCCGTATTATTATATCTTTTTACAACATTTAAGTTCCCTTCTTTTAAGTCTTTCTTTAAAAATATATATGCTGCTATAGTGGTCACTAGACCCATTATAAATACTAAAGGGATACTTGCAGACATAAGTTCCCCAACAGGAATTCCCGCTGCATCTGCAGTTAATTTAGGCGCCCCCTGAATTATGAAATCCCCAGATAAAGCTATCCCATGCCCAAATATATTCATAGCTATAGCTACCCCAAGGGCAGGTAATCCAACTTCCACTGCTACCGGCAATAATACTGCTCCTACTAATGCTACTGCAGGAGAAGGCCAAAAAAACCAAGAGATAACCATCATTAAAATACCAATAACCCAATAGGCTAAAGTAGGTGTTTTTATAAGCTTTGAAAAAGGCGATACCATAACCTGGCTTATTCCAGTCTTAGTTAGTACAGAACTCATTCCTACAATAATAGAGATTATTAGTATAGTTCCCAATAATTCTACTATAGCAAAAATAAAACTATTAAATATAGCCATTGTCGATTGGGATAAGGATTTGGTAGCAATAATGGACAACAAAAATATCCCAATTATGCATACTAGACTGGTATCCCTTTTGGCAACCATGAAGCCTAGGATTAGAAAGGTAAATATTAGATATACCCAATGTAATAGATTTAATTGTACAGCCACAATACTCCCTCCTTAAAAAATTTTCCTTATACTATCTAGATATGCAAGAAAAGAGTATTGGTTAATGATTATTTATTTACAAATTTTACGGAATTAATAACTCTAGTTATGGAAAATATAAATTCAAATTTCCATCATAGAATAATTAATGTTATGTTGCCCAATAATTCCAATAAAATGTCTCAAGGGATAGCTTCTCCCTTGAGACACAAGAAATTTCAAAATTGTTTTATCATCAAGCTTAACGCCCTTAATGGTAACATTACCAATTAGACTTTTATTCTTGCATAACTAGAGTTAGTATGTTAGTGTCAGGCATAGACATTTGGGTTAGTTTTGCTAATTCTTATTGTTACCTTTCCCCGCCTTTATCTTGTTAATCTTAAATTCTAGCCTTTCAACATTTCCTACATCATCTTCTGCTTCTATTATTATTATGTTTTTCCCATCTTCAAGTTGAATTTCATAATTTAGTTCATATTTAGCTGGTGGCAAGGTGTCAAAGTATGACCAATCAGGAGATATATTCTCTATCATATTTCCGTTTATCATTACCCTCAAACTTGGTAAATTGTCTGTAATAATTCCACTAATCAATAATACGTCGCTCTCAGTAGAAGGTGGTACTTCACTTGTTATATCAATAACCGGCTTTATAGTATCTACAAATATCTTGTGAGCGAAGGCAATATGGTTACCAGCAGAGTCTATAGCTTCCACATTTATAGAGTGGTATCCATCTTCCAATGTTACCTCTGTTTCAAAATCCCAGTTTCCTGTTTGTCCATTCCATGTAATAGGAACATCAACGCCGTTTATTTTGAAGGATTCTATACTGGATTTATCATTGATATAACCTTTAATTACTATATTAGACCTATTATATATGCCAAAGAATTCTGGTTCTGTAACCATAACTGTTGGAATAGTTTCATCTCCCTCAGCTGGATCTACAGGTTCTTCAAATTGGTTTGGCTCTTCTGGATTTTGTGATTCTTCTTTGCCTTTATCCTTCTTATCCTTTTCCCCCTTCTCTCCCTTAAATACAAACTCTAATTTTTCAACTGTCACATTTCCTGCAAAATCTTGAACCAATAAAAGAGATTTATGGCTGTAATCCACTTCAGATAAGTCAAAGATTCCATCTAATGATTCAGCTATAACTTCGCCTTTTTCAACGAGGCGATATAGGTATATAGGATTTTTCCCATCACTTGCTGCCACGATAAATTCTTTTGTCTCTTCATTGTACACAATTTCTTCAACTACTGGAAGAGCTGTGTCTATTTTAACTGGGAAGGTTAATGTTTGCCATTTTGCTCCTGGGTAGTCTACCCTTGCATTAATTTCATAGTAATACTGTCCATCATCTGCAAGCCTGTTATTAATAGTTCCATCCCATGCCCATAAATCATAGCTAGTATATATTGGATATCTAGCATTGTGATAGTTCTTTCTCATAAATTCACCTTTATATAGTTCTCTAACTACACTTCCACTTTCATCTAGTATATTTATATTTAACTCTCTAGCATTTCTTAAAAATGAAAGTACTGGAACTACACTATCAGCAACTCCATCGGCATTTGGTGAAAAGGCTATATTGTTAGCATCTGGATTGCCTTCTGCATCATACCCTAAAAAGTAGTACGTACCTGCTGCCTCATCTAACCAAGTCATTGTGGTTACTCCATAGAAAGGTGTTCCATCTTCATCATAGTTTGTATCATCTATAATTGGCGCCTCATCCCATCTTCCATAGAATCCTATATACGGTATGTTAAGAGTTGGATTAGTGTCATTGACGTCTTCTAGAGTAACAAAACCTTCTATAAAGGTTCCATTTGGGAATATTGCGTTTAATGGTGCATTATAGTACCAGTCTACAGCATTAGATAGATCTATATATACATTAAAATCACCACTTCCACCTGCTGGCACTTCTATTATTTCTTCATCAAATGAAATTGGGAAATCCCCTGAATACAGCCCATTTGGTCCCATTCCATCTTCTATAGTCCCATCAATATAGACACCTTGAGTTTCTAAGAAATTATAATCACCATCAGTCAAATCCGTTTGAACAGTGCCCTTAACTTTGTAGGAAACTGTTTCTTCACTGAAATTCTCAACTGTTACAGTGAAATTAGTATAATCACCTATTTCATCTAAGTTCACTTTACTCAATCCTGTACTACTATCTACAACTATTGAAGGCGTTGTAGCTGCAGCATAAATGTCCATAACCCCAGCACCTTGTCTTCTTGGTGAAGTAAAGTTGTATCCGCTTAGTCCAAAGTAATCGTTATACAATCCTTTGTCTCCTAACGGATGAGCCGTACTCATAATGAGGTTTTTAGCCATTTCTACTCTTTCATTACCTGTCAATCCAAATTCCTCATCTACCCTTTGAAGTACAACTGCTGCTCCACCTGCAACATGAGGTGCAGCCATAGAAGTACCACTCATAAGCTGATATCCGTCCTTTTGTGCTGTAGACCATATATTCCCTCCAGGGGCAGTTATCTCCGGCTTGAAGTCTAGGTTTGGAGTAGTTCCCCAAGAAGTAAATTCAGACATTTTGCCGGTATCGGGGTTTGGAACAACTGTTGTATTACCTCTGAATTCAACAAAGTTTTGTATTGTTTCTATTATTTCCACTAATCTCAAACCATGAGACAACTGAATAAACACTGCTGGTATCCTGCCATCCTCTGGATATTGCATATTTACTAGCCCTTCCCCACCTGATTCATTATTATAAACTATTACCCCTATTGCTCCGTTATCTTGAGCATTTGTAATTTTTTCAACAAATGTAAGTCCACCACGTTGGATTAAAGCTATTTTCCCAGCCACATCTACATCTGTAAAATCCTCTATTGCACCTAGATTACAATTTACATATTCAACAGGACCAGTGAATATTGAAACTGGATTTAGACTACCAGCGCGAGCATAACCTGCCTTTTCTTGGACTCCATTGTACAAATACTCTAACGCCGTAGTTGTCATATGGGTATTTTCTATTGATGCTACCTGTATGGATTCAACAGAAATTCCAGGTGCACCTACAACCCCTATATCTGGGTTTTTAGCATATGGATCATCCCACCCATAACCAAACTGGGCAGAATTTCCTGCAGATATAGCACAGATAACTCCGTTTTCCATTGCCCTTTTTACTGCCAATTGCTCTAAATCATCTTCCATTACAAAGGATGCAGTAGAGCCAAGGCTCATATTTATAACATCTGCTCCTAGAGCAACAGAGTCGTCAATAGCCTTAACTATTACATCACCAAAGGTAGATGGCATAGCTGGATTGTTGCCAAATACCTTCATAGCCAGAAGCTGCGATTCAGGAGCGATACCCTTTATTCCGTCATTTTCCTCATTTCCATTTGCCCCTACTATACCTGCTACGTGCATACCATGTTCAGAAGCATCTGGTCCTAAGTCCAATATCTCCTGATTTTCATCCATATAGTTGTACCCATAAGGAACTTTTATTGTATGCCATTGGCCAGGGTATTCCTCTGAACGAACTAGGTTTTCAATATACCCTTCCTGTAGCTTAGCATTTTCAGAATTGGTTAGTACCATGTCCCTATGAGATGGATCTATCCCTGTATCGATTATTGCCACTACCATTCCTTCACCATCGTAGCCAAGCTTAGTCCAGGTCTCTCTAGCATTTACTATATCTTTACTAGATACCATCTCTGGAACAGGCCTATGGTATTCATTTACCAAGGACACTCTATTAACTCCTGGCATTCGCTCAATAAATTTGGCTTCTCCAAATGTAGTGGTAATACTAAATCCATTTATAACATTAACAAAATTCTTTAATTCCTTCATTTTAATCCCATTGGTTTTAAGGTATTCTTTCATTCTTTTTTGCTCAGCTAGCAGTTCCTTCTTCATCTGTTTCCTTATTTCCTTGTCCAATTCATTTACCTTAACGCCCCTTGCTGTAGCATATTCAATAATAGGATTATCTTCTAATTCCACAAAAACCCTTACTTCATCACTATCAGTTAACCCTTTTGTCTTAGAATCAATGGATATGCTCATCTCTCCAGCTGGTTTTCTTACACTAGACCTTAAGGATTCTAAGACTTCTCTATTAGGCGCTGCTAAAACGGTAGTAAATGTGCTTAGCAAAAGTATTAACACTAAAACAATTGACAATAACTTTTTATTCATCATAAAATTCCCCCTTTAACTTTTTATAGAAACTTATATAGAAAAATAAAATTAAGAAAGCCCACCTCCTCTTCTCTTGTTCTCAATGCTAAGACTATTTGGAATGCTATGAATATTTATATGATAAATATTTAAAGAAATGACAATTAGGTAAAAGTAACTTTAGAATGTGTAATAAAATTTATATATAAAGTATTCTATAATTGCCTTCTAAATCCTTTAGTTAAATTCCATTATTTTCCGTCACCGCATGTCATATTTATACATAATATATTAATAAATACCAATTTCTAAATGAATACAAAAATAGCACCAATCTTAAAAGATTGGGTGCTTTATTTGATTAAATTTATAATTTTGTATGTTAGTGCCAGGTTAAGATATTATTTATTTACAAATTTCACCAAAATATAGGTAAATATTAAACCCATTATAAACCCCATCAACACATCTGTTGGCCAATGGACTCCTAAATAGATTCTACTAAAGCCAATAATTGCAATAATTATAAAATTAATGGTATATAAAACTATCTTCAATTCCCTTTTTTTTATCTTTTCACATATTAAATAGGTCATAGTAGTATAAAAGCTCATGGAAACCATTGCATGACCGCTGGGGAAACTATAACCACTTTGTTCAATTAAGAAGTATTCTAAAGGTCTTACTCTAATAAAGATTTTTTTAAGCATAAAATTTAATCCATAACTTCCTAGAGTAGATGAAATTAATAATATTATACCTTTTAAATTTTTATTCTTTACCATAAATAATAATATAATTATTCCTAAAGGAAGTAAAAAGTGAACAGAACCAAAATAAGTTATCATTTTCATTATTTGGACTCCTTCTGGAGATGTCTTCTCATGGATATAATTTATGACAGCTTCATCAAATAAAACACCTTCTTCTGAGGCTCTAATCCATATACCTGTAATAAAAAATATAATTAATACTATTGTAATTAATGTTATTATTATTTTATTTTTCATATTTCCTCCAAAAATAAAGTTTAAAAAGATAGCAGAAATCTGCTATCTTCTTCTTTTCCTTGGTGGTGCAATATGTATTGCCTTGTCCTCCAAACCATGCACCGCTTCCATAAAAGCTTCACTTAAAGTTGGGTGAGCGTGTATTGTTCTTGTAATACTATCAATATCCATGTCATTTGCTAACGCCAATGCCCCTTCGTGGATTAAATCATTAGCATGAGGTCCTAGTATGGTAACACCTAAAACCTTATTATCCTCTTTAGAAGCGAATACTTTAATGAATCCTTCTCCCTCTCCTAAAGATAAGGCCTTTCCATTGGCAGCAAACAAAAACTTACTAAATTTATAATCTATTCCTTTTGCCTTTAATTCTTCCTCTGTAAAACCAACAAAGGCTACTTCTGGTAATGTAAATACACAGTTTGGATAGACATCTAGATTTATATCTGGTTTTAATCCCATTATCTTCTCCGTTACATATACGCCCTGAGCTGAAGCTACATGAGCAAGTTGGATACCCATATCATTAACATCTCCTATAGCATATATGCCCTCAACTGTGGTTTCAAAGTTCTTATCTACTTTAATGCCTTTATGATTGTATTCAACTCCTATATTATCAAGATTTAATCCTTCTGTAACTGGTCCTCTTCCAGAAGCAATTAGAACCTTATCTCCTACTACTTCAATTTCCTCATCTTTCTTCTTATATCTAGCAACGACCCTTAACTTGTCCCCTTCTTTTATAATCTCTTTTGCTCTAATATCTACATAGGTCTCCATACCTTGTTTTCTAAAAAACATAGGTAACCTTCTAGCTATTTCCATATCCACATTCTTTAATATTCTAGAAGCAAGAAGAATAACTTGAGAACCTAATTCCTGGTATATACTTGCAAATTCTAAACCTATAACTCCTCCACCTATTACAATTAAAGTTTCTGGAATCTCTTCCATATCCAAAAGATCATCACTAGTAATTACACCTTCTAGGTCTACTCCTTTAGTTTCCGTCATGGTGGGTTTAGAACCTGTGGCAATTATTATATTATCCACAGATATTTCACGAGTTTCTCCATCTTTCAAATTTACTACTATAGTTTTATTATCTTTTATTTGGGCTCTTCCGGGAATAAATTCTATGTTTTTGTAAGAGGAGATTAATTGTTCAATACCCTTAACTAGTTGAGTTACCACTTTTGTTTTTCTTTCTTGCAAAGCCTTTCCATCTAGCTTGAAATTATCTATTATAATCCCAAATTCTTCAGACTTCTTTAAGGTGTGCATTATCTCGGCATTTCTAAAATAGGTTTTAGTAGGGATACAGCCTCGGTTGAGGCATGTTCCCCCTACTTCCCTATCTTCTATTAAATAAATATTTCCACCTAATTGTGCTCCTCTTATAGCTGCTACATATCCTCCTGGACCTGCACCAATTACTGCAATATTTTTAGTCAACTACTGACACCTACCCTTCATATTTTAGTACAGGATTTCTTGCTGCCTGAATTTCGTTTACCCTTCTTACTGGAGTGTCATGAGGTGCTTCTTTTAACATTTGTGGATTTTCTATTGCTTCTTCAGCTATTCTAATTAAGGCCTCAGCAAACTCGTCTAAGGTTTCCTTACTCTCTGATTCCGTTGGCTCTACCATCAGTGCTTCCCGAACTATAAGTGGGAAATAAACTGTTGGTGGATGGTATCCATAGTCTAGTAGTCTTTTAGCTACATCTAATGTAGTAACCTCAGATAAGCTACCTTTTAATCCAGCTAGAACAAATTCGTGTTTAAATATAGTATCTTCTGGTAAATTATAATGTTCTTTCAATTTATGTCCTAAATAATTAGCATTAAGAACAGCCATTTCACTTGCTTTCTTCAATCCATCTTTACCCATAGTTAGAATGTAAGTATAAGCTCTAACCATTATGCCAAAATGGCCATAAAAATCTTTCATCCTTCCAACAGTATGAGGTATATCATAGTTTAAATAATATCTATCTCCATCTTTCTCTACCGTTGGGGTTGGTAAAAAGTCTAATAGGATACTTTTAACTCCTACTGGTCCACTTCCTGGTCCCCCACCACCATGAGGTGTAGAGAATGTTTTATGAATATTGAAATGTACTACATCAAATCCCATATCACCAGGTCTTGCTTGGCCTAGGATGGCATTAGCGTTAGCTCCATCATAGTACAGCAATCCTCCAGCTTCATGTACTAAATCAGCTATTTCTTTAATATCCCTTTCAAACAATCCAAGAGTATTTGGGTTTGTAAGCATTAAACCAGCTACTTCATCACTAAGTGCTGCCTTTAAACTTTCTACATCAACAAGACCTTCTTTAGTTGATTTAATCTCAATAGTATCAAAACCAGCCATTACAGCTGAAGCAGGATTAGTACCATGAGCAGAATCGGGAACAATTATTTTTGTTCTTTTAGTATCCCCTCTGTTTTCATGGTAAGCCTTTATCAATGTCAAACCTGTAAGCTCTCCATGAGCCCCTGCTGCTGGTTGTAATGTCATTTTTTCCATTCCAGACACTTCACATAATGCTTTATCTAATTCATACATTAGCTTTAATGCACCTTGTACAGTTTCTTCAGGTTGATAGGGGTGAAGATTTTTGAAACCGTCTAAACTTGCCATATCTTCATTTATCTTTGGGTTATATTTCATTGTACAAGAACCTAGTGGATAGAATCCAGTGTCAACACCAAAGTTTTTGTTTGAAAGATTTGTATAATGTCTTACTATATCAACTTCACTTACTTCTGGAAGGTTTAATTCATTATTATTTAAATATTTGGCAGGAATCAATTCATCTATTGCTATATCTTCCAAATCATTTTCTGGAAGTCTATATGCTTTTCTTCCTGACTTCGATAATTCAAATATTAATTTATCATATTTTCTCATTTTATCCCCTCCAATACAGAACTTAATTTATCAATTTCTTCTTTTGTCCTCTTCTCCGTAACCGCATAGAGTACTCCATTTTTATATTGGGGATAATCTTTTTCTAATGAGTAGCCTCCCAGTATATTCTCATCTAATAACTCTTTACTTATCTGGTTAACAGCTATATCGCTAGTAACTGCAAACTCTTTGAAAAATGGCTTATCAAATAAAGGTTTGTATTTACCAGACTTTGTTATTTCATTGAAGGCATAATGAGCTTTTTGTGTTACTTGAAGTGCTACTTCTCTTAAACCTTTTTTCCCTAAGGTAGTAAGATATACTGCAGCAGCTAATGTGTTTATACCTTGATTTGAACAAATATTTGATGTAGCTTTTTCTCTTCTTATATGTTGTTCTCTTGCTTGCAAGGTAAGCACAAAAGCTCTATTACCATCTTCATCTATAGTTTCTCCAACGATTCTTCCTGGTATCTTTCTCATATGAGCTTTGTTTACAGCAATAAACCCAAGATATGGTCCACCAAATTGTAATGGAATACCCATTGGCTGCCCTTCTCCTACAACAATATCTGCCCCTAGAGATCCTGGGGATTTAAGTATTCCTAAGGATATTGGATCTACACTGGTAATAAATAAGGTTCTTTTTTGGCTATGAGCAATTTTTTCAATGGATTCTAAGTCTTCTATTATGCCAAAAAAGTTTGGGCTTTGAACTATAACTGCTGCAGTTTTATCCGATACATGCTCCTTTAGGTGTTCTAAGTTTGTTGAACCATTATCATCCTCAATTTCAATTACTTCTATTCCTTGAAGATGGGCATAAGTTTTTAATACTTCTCTTGATTCAGGATTTACAGTCTTTGAAACTAAAATTTGATCTCTTCTAGTAATATTTGCAGCCATAAATGCAGCCTCAGCAACTGCAGTTCCTCCATCATATAATGAAGCATTAGATACATCCATCCCAGTTAAATTAGCTATTAGAGTTTGATACTCAAATATATACTGCAAAGTACCTTGACTAATTTCTGCTTGATATGGAGTATAGGATGTATAAAATTCGCTCCTTGAAATAATATGTCCAACTATTGAAGGGATGTAATGATCATATGCTCCAGCCCCTAAGAAACATGTTAATTGGTTTGTTGAAATATTTTTTTGGGATAATTCTATTAAATGTCTTGATACTTCCAATTCGGACATAGATGGCTTAATGTTCAATTCTTTTTTAAGTTTAATGTTTTCTGGTATGTCGCTAAATAAATCTTCAATTGAATCAAACCCGATATATTCCAACATCCTCTTCTCATCATCTTTTGTATTCGGGATGTAAGGATACATTCCTTTATACCTCCTCATCTAAAAACTTTTCGTATTCATCACTTGTCATCAATTCATCTAGTTGAGACTTATCGGTTAATTCAATCTTCACAATCCAACTTTCATATGGATCCTGATTTAATAATGCAGGGTCGTCTAACAGTTCTTCATTTACAGCTACAATTTTTCCATCTACTGGCATATAAACATCTGCTGCTGCTTTTACTGATTCTACTGCAGAAAAAACTTCTTCTTTAGCAAATTCATCATCAACTTCTGGTAATTCAACATATACAATATCTCCTAATTGGTCTTGAGCAAAATCACTTAACCCAATATAAGCTTCATCTCCATCAATTTTTAACCACTCATGGTCATTTGTGTAATATAAACCTCCTAATACTTTCATTATTTAGCCCTCCTTAATATTCTTTATATTTATTACTTCTTTAAAAACTTCCTACTGATTATTTTTGCCTTTACAGGCTTATTTCTAATCATTATGTCTATTTCATTTCCTAACTCTATTTCTTTGATATCAATTAGAGCATTTCCTATACTTTTCTTTAAAGTAGGTGACATGTAACCTGTAGTTACATGGCCAATTTTTTCGCCATTTTTATATATTTCATAACCTTCTCTAGGTATACCTCTTCCAATCATTTCAAACCCAGCTACTTTTCTTTTTAAGCCTTCTTTCCATTGATTATTAAGAGCTTCTTTTCCTATAAAATCTTCTACTTTATCTAATTTAACAAAAAACTTTAATCCACCTTCTAATGGTGTAATATCTTTGGAAATTTCATTTCCATATAAAGGCATTCCTGCTTCAAACCTAAGAGTATCCCTACAACCTAATCCCGTAGGCTTTAGACCATCTTCTTTACCTGTTTCTAATAAATCATTCCAAATGGTTACAATATCTTCTGCAGGCGCATATACCTCAAATCCATCTTCTCCAGTATAGCCAGTACGAGAAACCATACACTCTATACCTGATATATTAACTTTTCTATTAAAATAGAAAGGTTTAATACTTGATAAATCAGTTTCTGTGAGTTTTTGCAATACCTTTTCTGATTTTGGCCCTTGAATAGCTACTTCACCAATCTGATCTGATTTGTTTTCAATAATAATGTTAAAGTCTTCCTTATTGTCAATCATCCACTTAAAGTCTTTGTCTGTATTTGCAGCATTTACTACAAGAAGATATTCTTCTTCACTATACTTATACACTAGAAAATCATCCACTACACCTCCGTCAGGATAGCACATGAAAGTGTATATTATTTGATCTGTTTCGATGGACTCAATATCATTTGTTAGTAAGTACTGTAAATAAGGTAATGCGTCTTTACCCTTTACTACAATTTCCCCCATGTGTGATACATCAAATAATCCTGCTGCATTTCTAACCGCTTTGTGCTCTGGAATTAGACCTTCGTATTGCACTGGAAGGAACCACCCTGCATAATCAACAATTTTCCCCCCAAGCTTTACATGCTCATCGTAAAGTGGAGTTTTCTTTGCTACCATTTTACCACTCCTTCCTAATATTTACATTTGGTTTAACACATATTATATGTTACCCTAAAAACCCTTTTTAAAACAAACATACAGCTTGTAAAAAAAGGAATAGCAAAAATTCTATCGCCTTTATTATATAGGAGAAGGATAAAGAATGCAATATTATTATTTATCTGACAATATCTGATTGTTAGACACTTAACATACAGTTTTGTTCCTTTTTTCCCTTCACCAAGTATTGCTTATAGAATATTTACTTATCCACTTTATCCACATTATCCACAACTCATAGTGGATAACTTATGTAAACATTAATTATGGCATTATATAAAGCACAAAAAAACAAAGATTTACATAATATTTTCTATATCCACATTATTATTATTTATCCACATAGGTTATCCACATTAAAAATTGTATTCTCCATTCATTTGGCTAAAATATTTCATAATCCCTATATAAATTGCCCATGCTATTTTTTCTTGATATTTTTCTGTGTTGAGTAACTTTTCTTCATTAGGATTGGATAAAAAACCGCATTCTATTAGTACAGAAGGTAAATTGATTTCATTTATTAAAAATACATCATCTCTTTCTTGAGGTAATCGATGATTGTTCTTATCTAAAACATCTCTTAATTCATCTTGAATATAGGTAGCAAGTAACGTACTAGCTTCATCATTTGGTTTATAAAAAGTTTGTGCTCCGTAGTATTTAGATTCTTTGAAACTATTGAGATGGATTGTAACAAACAAATCACAATTACCATTTTCTATTATTTTCTTTCTATTATGAAGGTCTTCCGTTTTCATTTCTTTTAGGCTTTTGGATTTTTTTGTATATAACCCATCTTTTGTATCCCTAGTCATAACAACTTTACCTCCGTTTTGTTCTATATATCTTTTAAGTTTCATTCCTATTTTTAAGTTTATCTCATCTTCTTTAACCCCACTTATACCTATTGCTCCTGGGTCTATACCTCCATGACCCGAATCGATTCCCACTGTTTTATTTGTTATTGGAGTATAGGATACTGGCCTAACTCTATTCTTGATTATAGTAAATGAAATTGTCATAATTAAAACGAAAAATACAAAAATATAAAGATGTTTTTTATTAATAAGAATAATCATTATCTAATCCCTCCTTATATAGAATATATTGTTAGCATTATTGTCCATATTCCCATAATAGAAGAATTAGAAAAATAAATAAGTTCCCTTTTTGGTGCCAGGCACCAAAAAGAGAACTTATTTATCAAATATGATATTGAATATAAAAAAAACACTGGATAATCCAGCGTTTTTTGTTTTATCTCTTTGAGAATTGTGGTGCTCTTCTTGCTTTCTTTAGACCGTATTTCTTTCTTTCTTTCATTCTTGGATCTCTTGTCAAGAAGCCTGCTTTTTTTAATACTGGCTTTAATTCTTCATCAGAATTTATTAGAGCTCTTGATATACCGTGTCTAATAGCTCCAGCTTGACCAGTGAATCCTCCACCTTGTACATTTACAAATACATCATATTTATCTATGGTATCAGTTATAACTAGAGGTTCTTTTACAAGAACTTTCAATGTATCAAAATCAAAATATTCTTCAATATCTCTTTTATTAATTATAATATTACCAGAACCTGGTAGTAGTCTAACTCTAGCTACTGAAGTCTTTCTTCTTCCTGTTCCTATATATTGTACATTAGCCACTTACAGTCCTCCCTTCTTAAAGCATAATTAAAATTCATATATTTCCGGTTTTTGAGCTTCATGATTATGTTCAGGACCACTATAAATTTTTAATTTCCTAAACATTTGTCTTCCTAAACTATTTTTTGGAAGCATTCCTTTAACAGCTAATTGAATAGCCTTTTCTGGATTTGTGCTCATCATTCTTCTATAAGGTACAGATTTTAATCCACCTGGATAACCTGTATGATATCTATATTGTTTTTGATCTAATTTCTTTCCTGTCAATTTAACTTTATCTGCATTTACTATTATTACATAATCCCCAGTGTCAACATGAGGTGTATATATAGGTTTGTTTTTACCTCTCAATATTGAAGCCACTTCAGAAGCCAACCTACCTAGGACTTTTCCATCTGCATCTATTACATACCATTTTCTTTCAATTTCATTTGGTTTAGCCATATAGCTCTTCATCTTATTCCCTCCTTATTCCAGCGTTGAGTTATAAAAAGTTCCGGGGCTTTTTAAAACACTCTAATATATTCTAATACAAGGTAATATCAATGTCAATACGTATTTATCGTATTTTATTAGTAAAAGACTTTTTCTAAATAAAGTCCTTCAGGGGGTGCAGTATGCCCTGCAGTATTTCTGTTTTTTGAATCTATTATATGGGGAACACTGCTACTTTTTATTTTTCCATTACCTACCTCTATTAAAGTTCCAATAATTATTCTTACCATATTGTATAGAAATCCATTTCCCTCAATGGTAAATGTTGTTAAATCCTCTGTTCTTTCCAAAAAAAATTTGTTAATAGTTCTAATGGTTGTTTTTACATTACTATTTGATGCCATAAAAGTAGCAAAATCATGAGTCCCTAAAAAATACCCAGTTGCTTTTTCCATCTTCTTATAGTCTAAATAATAGGGTACATGGTATACAAAGTTTCTATATAAAGGATTTCTAATTTCTCTATTATAAATAATATATTGATATCTTTTTCCTATAGCATCATATCTGGAATGAAACTCTTCATGAACCATTCTAGAATCAATTATACTTATATCTCTAGGTAATTTGCTATTTAATGCAAATTTAAATCTATCAACAGGAATTTTAGAATGAGTAAAAAAATTTGCCACTTGCCCTTTAGCATGGACTCCACTATCTGTCCTTCCTGAACCAATTAAATCTACTTTTTCACCTGTAATTAATTTGATAGCTTTCTCTATTTCTTCTTGAATGCTCTTTGCATTTTTTTGCCTTTGCCAACCACAATAGTTAGTGCCATCATATTGAATTGTAAGTTTAACATTAATCATATTATTACCTCTTATATAAAACCAGTATATCTATTGGAAATAATAAAACCAAAGAATATAGACATTGAGATAATAGCCAATACATCATGTTTTTTTAATTTTAATTCATTTAATCTTGTTCTATGCTCTCCACCACGATAACATCTAGCCTCCATTGCTATAGCTAATTCATCAGCCCTTCTAAAAGCATTAATAAACAAAGGTACCAACAATGGTACTAAATTCTTAGCCCTATTTATAATATTTCCAGATTCAAAATCTGCTCCTCTTGCCATTTGAGCTTTCATTATCTTATCTGTTTCCTCTAATAAAGTAGGAATAAATCTTAAAGCTATTGTCATCATCATGGCTAATTCATGAGCTGGAAGACCAATTTTTTTAAAAGGCGATAATAGTTTTTCTATTCCATCTGTCAATGATATTGGTGATGTTGTAAGGGTGAGTAAAGAGGTTCCAGTAATTAAAAAAATTAGTCTTAAAGCCATAAATACCGCTTGACTAAGGCCTTCCTTAGTTACTGTCAATGGGCCTATCTCAAATAACACTTCTCCCTTAGTCAATAGTACATTTATTAAAAAGGTAATACCTATTATTATCATAAGAGGTTTTAAACCTTTTAATACATATATAAAAGGTACCTTTGATAGCCAAATTGAAAAAACTATAAAAGCTAAAACAAGCAAATATGGTGGAAATGTTTTAATAAAAAACAACGATGTTATAAACATTATTATTATTAATATTTTAATCCTAGGATCTAGTCTATGGATAAAAGTATCCCCAGGAAAATATTGACCTATTGTAATATCCTTAAGCATTTCCTCTTCTCCTTAAATAATTTATTAACTCATCTTTTGCCTCTTCTACTGTTAATATTGTATCTTCTACTTGGTTTCCTTTAGCTTTATACTGTTTCATAAATGATGTAATTTGAGGAATTCCTAAACCTAGTCCTGCCAACTTTTCTGCTTGCTTAAAAATTTTTCTAGTTTCATCTTCCATAGCTACTTTACCTCTATGCATTACCACTATCCTATTTACCAGTTTAGCTATATCCTCCATACTATGAGAAACCAATATTATGGTTATTCCTTCTTCATATAATGTTTGCAATCTTCCTAGTATTTCATCCCTACCTCTAGGGTCTAACCCTGCTGTAGGTTCATCCAAAATTAACACCTTTGGTTTCATTGCCAAAACTCCTGCTATGGCTACTCTTCTTTTTTGGCCTCCACTTAATTCAAAAGGAGATCTATCCTTTAGAGTTACAAAATCTAAATCAACTAATTCCATAGCTCTTTTGACTCTTCTTTTAATCTCATCACCTTCTAGTCCCAGATTTTTTGGTCCGAAGGCTATATCTTTATAGACCGTTTCTTCAAATAATTGATGTTCTGGATATTGAAATACTAATCCTACTTTTTGTCTAACTTCTTTTAAGTTAGCATCTTTAGAACTAGTATCTACACCATCTACTATCACTTTTCCTGAAGTAGGTTTCATAAGACCATTTAAATGTTGGACTAAGGTTGATTTACCAGAACCCGTATGTCCTATTAATCCAATAAAATCCCCTTCATCTATGCTTAAACTTATATTATCTAAAGCTTTCTTTTCGAAGGGAGTATTTGGGTTATATACATAGTTTAAGTTTTCTAATTTAATAATCATAAGGCCTTCACCAATTCTTCTATAGTTAATATATCAGGAGAAACATCAAAGCCCTCTTTTCTCAATTCATATGCTAATTCAGTCACTTGAGGCACATCTAATCCAAGATTTTTTACCTTTTCCACTTGGCTAAATATTTCCCTAGGGGTTCCTTCCATAACTATTTCTCCTTGTTCCATTACCAGTATTCTATCTGCTTCCACTGCTTCATCCATAAAATGGGTTATATGAATAATGGTCTTATTCTCTTCCTTGTTCAATTTCTTAATAGTATTTATTATCTCAATTCTTCCAGTTGGATCTAACATAGCTGTAGGCTCATCCAATATTATACATTCTGGTTTCATAGCCAATATACCTGCTATTGCTACTCTCTGTTTTTGACCTCCTGAAAGTAAGTGGGGAGCATGTTTTTTATACTCCGTCATTTCAACTATCCTTAATGCCTCATCTACTCTTTCTCTAATTTCTAAAGGTGGAATTCCTTGGTTTTCTGGACCAAAGGCTACATCCTCTTCTACAATTGTTGCAACTATCTGATTATCCGGGTTTTGAAAAACCATTCCAGCAGTTTCTCTTATATTCCAAATCTTATCCTCATCTTTAGTATTCATATTATTTACATATACATTCCCCTTAGTAGGCAATAATAATCCATTCATAAGCTTCGCCAATGTGGATTTTCCTGATCCATTATGCCCTAGAATTACTAGGTACTCACCTTTTTGAACAGAGATATTTACATCTTTAACTGCCATTAATTGACTATCTTCTCCAATAGAGCTATACTCATATGTCACATTTTCTATTTTTATCATTTCATCTGCCATTTTTATCTCCTAGCTTTCAGTTATTTACAATATCTAATATAACACAAAGTTTTTCGATTGACAATGGACAAAGGACAATTGACAGTTATTTTAGTTTAGCTTTTAAGTCTTTTATGGCTACCAAAGGTTTCCCTTATAATTATTGATTATCCATTGTCAATCGTCAATTATCAATTGATATAAAAAGGGACTAAGTAATTGCCGTTGAAGACCATAGGTCTCCTCTACTTAATCCCCCACCCTTTATACCAATTCTAAAATGGCCATTTCTGATCCGTCCCCTCTACGAGGACCTAATTTTAAAACTCTAGTATAACCGCCATTTCTGTCTTCATATCTTGGCGCAATTTCATTAAATAATTTATTTACAACATCTTCATCATATATATATGCTAATGCCTGTCTTCTAGCATGTAAATCCCCTCTTTTACCAAGGGTAATCATTTTTTCAGCCATTCTTTTAGTTTCTTTAGCTCTAGTTACAGTGGTTTCTATCCTTTCATGCTTCAATAGGCTTGTTACCTGATTTCTTAACATTGCTTTTCTATGATCTGTAGGGCGACCAAGTTTTCTTAATGTAGCCACATCTATCCCTCCTTCATGCCTTGCTATTCATCTATTTTTCTTAAAGATAATTCTAATTCGCCAAGTTTTTCCTGAATTTCTTCAAGAGATTTTTTACCTAGATTTCTTACCTTCATTAAATCCTCTTCAGTTTTCTGAGTAAGCTCATCAACTGTATTGATACCAGCTCTTTTTAGACAATTATAACTTCTTACAGAGAGGTCTAATTCTTCTACTGTCATTTCTAATACTTTTTCTTTTTTATCTTCTTCTTTTTCTACCATAATTTCTACATTATTTACATGATCCGTTAGACCAATAAATAGATTTAAATGTTCAGTAAGTATCTTAGCTCCTAAGGAAGTAGCCTCTTCTGGTTTCATAGTACCATCTGTCCATACTTCAAGTGTTAATTTGTCGTAGTCTGTTATTTGTCCAACTCTTGTATTCTCAACTAAAAAATTCACTTTTTTCACAGGAGTAAAAGAAGAATCAATAGGTATTACCCCAACGGATTGACCTTCTCTTTTATTCCTTTCAGCAACATTATACCCTCTTCCCTTTATCATCTCTAGTTCCATATACAATTTACCGTCTTCATTGACAGTGGCTATATAATGATCTTTGTTCAATATTTCCACATCGGGGCCAGTAATAATATCGCCTGCAGTTATTACCTGTGCACCTTCAGCTTCTAATCTTAAGGTAACAGGTTCATCTGAATATATCTTTGCAGCAATACCTTTTATATTTAATATCATTTCAGGAACATCTTCCAATACACCTGGTACTATTGAAAACTCATGTAATACCCCTTGAATCTTTATAGAGGATATAGCTGCCCCTGGCAGTGATGATAATAGTACACGTCTTAAACTATTTCCTAAGGTAGTACCATATCCTCTTTCAAGAGGTTCTACAACAAACTTCCCATAAGTGTTGTCTTCACTCACTTCAATAATCTCTATTCTTGGTTTTTCAATTTCTATCATTAACATTAACCCTCCTTATATATATTATTATTAAAGGACGAGGGTGACTGATTCTATTACAGATATTATTTGGAATATAACTCTACTATCAAGTGTTCTTCTACTGGAATATCAATGTCATCTCTAGCTGGCTCAGCTACAATTCTACCCCTATATTCCTCAGGACTAACCTCTAACCATCTAACAGTATTACCACTATGATTTTCAATCATCTCTTTAAATTTAGGACTATTTTTACTTCTTTCTTTTATTTGAATAACATCCCCATTTTTTAAGATAGATGATGGTATATTAGCTTTATTCCCATTAACTGTGAAATGCCCATGTCTAACAAGTTGCCTTGCTTCAGCTCTTGATGAGGCAAAGCCCAATCTATATACCACATTATCTAATCTAAGTTCTAATAATTTCAATAGGTTCTCCCCTGTTATCCCTACCATTCTATCTGCCTTGTTAAAATACATCCTCATTTGAGATTCTTGTATTCCGTAGAATCTACGAACCTTTTGTTTTTCTCTTAACTGTAATCCATACTCAGTAACTTTCTTTCTCGACTGTCCATGTTGTCCAGGAGCATAGTTTCTCTTTGAAACTGGACATTTGTCTGTATAACATTTGTCTCCTTTTAAATATAGTTTCTGTCCTTCTCTACGACATAATCTACATACTGGGCCTGTATATCTAGCCATATATTTACACCTCCTATATTAAACTCTTCTACGTTTTGGTGGCCTACAACCATTATGTGGAATTGGAGTAACATCCTTAATTAAATTAACTTCTAAACCTGTTGCTTGAAGAGATCTTATCGCTGCTTCTCTACCTGATCCAGGTCCCTTTACATATACTTCAACACTTTTCAAGCCATGTTCCATAGCTTTTTTTGCTGCTTCTTCTGCTGCTTGTTGGGCTGCAAAAGGAGTGGATTTTCTTGAACCTCTAAATCCTAATTGTCCAGCACTTGCCCATGATAAAACATTTCCTTGTAAATCTGTTAGAGTTACCATGGTGTTGTTGAATGTTGATGAAATATGAGCCTGACCTCTCTCAATATTTTTACGTTCTCTTCTTCTAACACGAGTAGTTTTAGCTTTTTTAGCTGCCAATTATCTTCCCTCCTTTATCTATTTTTACTTCTTTTTACCGATAATTCTCTTAGGACCTTTTCTTGTTCTTGCATTAGTTTTTGATCTTTGTCCTCTTACTGGAAGCCCTCTTCTATGTCTAATTCCTCTATAACAATTGATTTCTCTTAGTCTCTTTAAATTTAATGCAATATCTCTTCTTAAATCACCTTCAACGTGATAATTATCAATAATATTTCTAATAGTATTAACTTCTGCTTCTGTTAAATCCTTTACCCTTGTATTTGGATCAACATTAGCTTGTTTTAATATTTCATTTGATCTAGACCTACCTATTCCAAAGATATAAGTTAAACCAATTTCTACTCTCTTATCCCTTGGTAGGTCAACACCTGCAATTCTAGCCATTACTATTTACACCTCCTAATGGTATATATTAATAAAGTTTGCAGCCACGTCCTATCATTATCCTTGTTTTTGTTTATGTTTTGGATTTTCACAAATTACCATTACTCTTCCTTTTCTTCTAATAATTTTACATTTTTCACACATCTTCTTTACTGATGGTCTAACTTTCATTTAAATCCCTCCTATGCTACTTATTTCGCCAGGTTATTCTACCCCTTGTCAAATCATAAGGGGATAATTCAACTGTTACTTTATCTCCAGGAAGTATTCTAATATAATTCATTCTTAACTTTCCAGAAATATGGGCTAAAATTTCATGACCATTTTCTAGCCTTACTTTAAAAATAGCATTTGGTAAAGCATCCACAACCGTACCTTCTACTTCAATAACATCTTTTTTAGACATCCAGTTATCGAACCTCCTATTTTAACAATTTTAAAAACTTTTATTGAAAGGTTCTAACAATTTTCTAATATAAGCATTATTTATTTTCATATTATTATCTAATTTATACTTTAATTCCGGTAATACAGTATTATAAACAGTTAAATGTTTTAACTTTTTTTTCTTGGGTTTATCTAATTTTCTAAAATCTCCATCTACTAGTAAAACATGCTTCTCATCAACAACGCTTAATACCAAGAAAATATTACCTTTATCTCGACCAGCTCTTGACTTAACCACCTGCCCTACGGTTATGTCATTAGTTGAATCCATTAAGTTCACCTCTTTATTAATTTAATAGATGAGCTGTCATATTAATTAACTGAGAAAGGCCGCTGCCTTTCTCTAAAATTACTCTTCTAAAGAATCTATTATATCCTTAAAAAGTAAATCTATTGGCTTAGTGCCATCTACATTTAATATTAACCCTTTTTCTGTATAATAATCAATTAAAGGCTTAGTTTGATTAAGATATACTTGAATTCTTTTTTCTATGGTTTCTACTTTATCATCATCCCTTTGGAATAATTGTCCACCACAACTATCACATATGTTTTCCTCTTTAGGAGGACTAAATTTAATATGATAAGTAGAACCACAATCCTTACAAACTCTTCTTCCTATAGCTCTTTCTATTAATACTTCCTTTTCTACTTCTAAGTTTATTACTCTATCTAACTTTAATCCCATCTCAATTAACTCTTTATCTAAAGCTTCTCCTTGGCTAAGAGTTCTAGGAAATCCGTCTAAAAGAAACCCTTCTTTACAATCATCTTCCATTAATCTATCTTTAACTATGGAAATCACTAGTTCATCTGGAACTAATAGACCTTTGTCCATAAAGGATTTTGCCTTTTCCCCCAGCTCTGTCCCCATTTTTATATTAGCTCTAAATATATCTCCTGTAGAGATATGAGGAATATCATATTTCTTCACTATAGCTGATGCTTGAGTACCCTTGCCTGCACCAGGAGGCCCAAGTAAAATTAATCTCAATTAAATCATCCCCTATAGTTTATTTCAAGAATCCTTTATAATGTCTCATTAACATCTGTGATTCAATTTGTTTTACAGTTTCAAGTGCTACCCCAACTACTATAATTATAGCTGTTCCTCCAAAGTTAATGTTCATTTTGAATAAATGAGACAATATTATTGGTAATGAAGCTATTAACGCAAGAGACATAGCACCTACAAAGGTTATTCTTGATATTACCTTGTTTAAATAGTCCGAAGTTGGTCTTCCAGGTCTAATTCCTGGAATAAATCCACCATATTGTTGTAAATTTTTTGCATATTCAACTGTGTTAAATTGAACAGCTGTGTAAAAATAAGTGAAGAAAATAATTAAAAGCACGTTGAGGATTGAATATACCCATATTCCCACACTACCTTGAACCGTTAAATACTTTGTTATCCATGCTGATGGTTCTCCCTTAAAGAAAAGGGCTATGGTTTGTGGGAAAGCTAATAATGAAGTAGAAAATATTACAGGAATAACTCCTGCCATAGATACCTTTAGAGGTATATGAGAACTTTGTCCTCCATACATCTTTCTACCTACAACCCTCTTGGCGTATTGAACTGGTATTCTTCTTTCCCCTTCTTGTAATGCTACTACTACTCCAATAATTAATAGAGCAGCGATTATAAACAAGATTAATTTAATTATACTTAATGCTCCAACTCTTACCAATTCAATGGACTTTACAAACTGAGAAGGCAGCCTTGATATAATACCAACAAAGATTATAAGGGAAATACCATTTCCAATACCTCTATCAGTAATTAGGTCTCCTATCCACATCAAAAAGGTAGTACCTGCTGTCAAAGATATTATTACTATAGCAGTTTGTAAAGGACCTTGGGCAATAAGAGCTCTATTAAAGAAACCAAAAGTCGTACCTATTGCTTGAATTATCGCTAATACTACAGCTCCATATTTTGTCCATTGGGCCATTTTCTTTCTGCCTTCTTCGCCCTCTTTTGCTATTTCTTCTAATCTTGGAATAGCAATTGTCAAAAGCTGGATAATAATAGAAGCAGTAATATAGGGATAAATATTTAATGCAAAAATACTAAAATTACTAAAGGTTCCACCAGCCATTAAATCAAGAAACTCTAGTACTCCCGCTTGCCCTGCTTCAAATATCTGCTTAATGGCTACTTTATCCATATATGGCACTGGGATACTTGAGCCTAATCTAATTACTAAAAGCATCAATATAGTAAAGATGATTCTTTTTCTAATATCTGGTATCCTCCAGGCATTTCTCAAGGTTGAAAGCATCTATATCACCTCTACCTTTCCTCCTGCAGCCTCAATCTTTTCAGCAGCTGTTTTGCTAAATTTATGGGCTTTTACAGTGAGTTTTTTATTTATATCTCCATCACCCAATACTTTTACACCATCTATAGCCTTACCTCTTTTAATTACGCCTTCATTTATTAAAAATTCTGGTGTAATTACTGTATTGTCCTCAAATTTATTTAAATCTTCCACATTTATAATAGCATATTCCTTAGCGAATATGTTTGTAAAGCCTCGCTTTGGTAACCTTCTGATTAATGGCATTTGACCACCTTCAAAACCAGGTCTTACACCACCGCCAGATCTTGATTTTTGACCCTTATGTCCTTTCCCAGAAGTTTTACCATAGCCAGAGCCAATACCCCTACCAACTCTTTTACGTTTCTTAGTTCCGCCTCCAATTTGTGGTCTTAAATCGTTTAGTTTCATAGGTACACCTCCTCTAAAATTATTCTATCACTTCAACCATGTAGTCTACTAGAGCTATCATACCTCTGATTTGAGGAGTATCTTCTTTTTCTACTACCTGGCCAATCTTTCTAAGTCCAAGAGCTTTTATAGTTTTTCTATGCTTTTCTGGTCTCCCAATAATAGATCTAACCAATTTGATTTTAATCTTAGCCACTATACTCCCCTCCTAACCTAATATTTCATCTACAGATTTTCCTCTTAATTTAGCAACATCTTCCGCTCTTTTCAAATTAATTAAAGCTTCCATAGTCGCATTCACAACATTTCTTGGGTTGTTTGAACCTAAAGATTTAGTTCTTATATCTCTAATACCAGCTAACTCACATACAGCACGTACTGGTCCGCCGGCGATTACTCCTGTACCTTCTTTAGATGGCTTAAGTAAAACCCTTCCTGCTCCAAAGATACCAATTATTTCATGAGGTATAGTAGTCCCTACAAGGGGAACTTCGATAATATGTTTCTTAGCATCTTGAATTGCTTTCCTTATAGCTTCTGGTACTTCGAGAGCCTTTGCCATACCTACACCTACATGACCATTTTCGTCTCCTACTACTACAAGAGCACTAAATCTAAAGTTTCTACCACCTTTTACAACCTTAGTTACACGATTTATACTTACAACTCTCTCTTTTAAATCTAACTCATTAGGATTTATATATGAACGTTCCATTTATTCCCCTCCTTCTCTTAAAATTTAAGTCCAGCTTCCCGTGCTCCTTCAGCAAGTTCTTTAATTCTTCCATGGTAAATATATCCGGCTCGATCGAATACCACTTCATTTATTCCCTTACCAAGAGCCCTCTTTCCAACTAATTCACCTACAAGTTTAGCTGCTTCCTTGTTATGAGTTGAAGATAGCTTTTCCTCTAATTCTTTATCTAATGTTGAAGCTGATACTAAAGTATGACCATCTACATCATCAATAATCTGAGCATATATATGATTATTGCTTCTATATATATTTAACCTTGGTCTTTCAGGAGTTCCATAAACTTTTTGTCTAACCCTTATATGTCTCTTTTTTCTCATTTCATTTCTTTTGAATTTTTTTAGCAATCCTACTCACTCCCTTCTACTTACCAGTCTTACCAACTTTACGTTTCACAAATTCATCAGCATATCTAATTCCTTTGCCTTTATAAGGTTCTGGTTTCCTGAAATCTCTAATTACTGCTGCATAATTACCAACTTGTTGCTTATTTATACCTTTAACTATAATTTGGTTAGCTGCAGGTACTTCCACTTCAATCCCCTCTGGATCTTCCAGCTCTATGGGATGAGAATATCCTAAGCTTAAAATTAGTTTCTTTCCTTGTTTTTGTGCTCTATATCCAGTACCTTGAATTTCTAATTTCTTTGAATAACCATTGGCTACGCCTTCAATCATATTGGCTATTAATGTTCTGGTTAATCCATGTAATGATTTATGTCTTTTATTTTCTGTTGGACGATTAACAAATATTTGATTTTCTTCAATTTTAATTTCCATATCTGGGCTTAGTTGCTCTTTTATAACACCTTTAGGCCCTTTTACTTCCATGTAATTCTTGTCATCTAATTTAATTTCAATTCCACTTGGGATATCTATTGGTTTCAATCCTATTCTTGACATAAGTGCACCTCCTGTTCCTGTAGATTAAGCTTTTTGTTACCATACATAACAAATTACTTCTCCACCAATACCTTCTTTTCTTGCATCCTTATCAGTCATTATACCCTTTGATGTTGAAAGGATTGCTATTCCAAGCCCGCCTAATACCCTTGGTATTTCATCACCTTTAACATAAACCCTTAATCCTGGCTTAGATATTCTCTTAATTCCGCTTAATACTTTCTCATTATATTTACCAAATTTCAATTCAACTCTGATAATCCCTTGTTTCCCATCCTCTATTACATCAAATCCTTTTATAAATCCCTCATCTAATAAAATTTGAGCTAATTCTCTTTTTATGTTTGAGGCAGGAATATCAACAGAATCGTGTTTTGCATTATTTCCATTCCTTATTCTTGTTAACATATCTGCAATTGGGTCAGTCATCATATTTAGCTACCTCCTTTCATAACCTTAGTACTACCAACTTGCTTTTCTAACTCCGGGGATTTGGCCTTTATATGCTAATTCTCTAAAACAAATACGACATATACCGTATTTTCTTAAATATCCATGAGGTCTTCCACATATTTTACATCTATTGTATTCTCTTGTGCTAAACTTTGCTTTTCCCTTCTGTTTAGCAATCATCGATTTTTTTGCCAAAATATTTTCCCTCCTTCTTTACTTTTTAAAGGGCATACCCATATACTCTAAGAACACCTTCGCTTCTTCATCCGTATTAGCTGTTGTTACTATTACTATATCTAACCCTCTAATATTTTCTACCATATCATAATCAATTTCAGGGAATATCAATTGTTCCCTAATACCTAATGCATAATTTCCCCTACCATCAAAAGAAGAACCATTTACTCCTCTAAAGTCCCTAACTCTGGGCAATGAAATATTCATAAGTTTATCTAAAAAGTCGTACATTTTTTCTCCTCTTAAGGTTACCTTAATTCCTACATTCATTCCTTCACGTAGTTTAAAGTTAGCAATGGATTTCTTTGCACGAGTCACTACTGGCTTTTGGCCTGAAATAAGCTCCATTTCCTTTACAGCACTTTCTAGAACTTTTGGATTTTCTTTAGCTTCTCCTACACCCATATTTATTACTATCTTATCTAGTTTTGGAACTTCCATAACATTTTTATACTGAAATCTTTCCATTAAAGCTGGTATAACTTCGTTTTTATATTTTTCTTTTAATCTGGAAGCCATTCCTATTACCTCCTTTCAATAGCCAATTATCTATCTAATACTTCTCCACATTTTTTACATACTCTAACCTTTGAACCATCTTCTAAAATTTTATTGCCTACTCTAACTCCAGTTTTATCCTTGTCACAATAATACATAACCTTTGAAACATTCATAGGCCCTTCTTTAGAAATGATTCCACCTTGTTGAGTCGGACCTTGTGACTTCATATGCTTTGTAATCATATTTATTCCTTCAACAATTACTCTATTTTCCTTAGGAAATACCTTTAGTATTTTACCTTTTTTACCTTTATCTTTTCCAGAAATGACTATTACAGTATCTCCGCTCTTTACATGCATGCTCTACACCTCCTCTTATAGTACTTCTGGTGCTAAAGATATTATCTTCATGAAGTTTCCTCTTCTTAACTCTCTAGTTACAGGACCAAAAATACGTGTTCCTACTGGGTTATTATCATCTTTTATAATAACAGCTGCATTATCATCAAATTTAATATAAGAACCATCATTTCTTCTTACTCCATGTTTTGTCCTTACAACTACAGCTTTGATTATTTCTCCTTTTTTAACAACTCCTCCAGGTGTTGCGCTCTTAACAGAACAAACTATAATATCACCAATATTAGCATACTTTTTATTTGTACCGCCTAATACCCTGATAACTAATAACTCTCTTGCACCTGAATTATCAGCAACTTTTATTCGGCTTTCGGTTTGAATCATTAGAATACCTCCTTTC